>CAZUPX010000423.1:0-5363 GCA_964622155.1 uncultured Planctomycetaceae bacterium
CATAGCCGTCGGATGCCAGATCGATCTGCCCGCACCAACGACGGCATCGCCGCAACAGGACCGCGGCCACCACGTTGCCCAACCGCCCGCGCGCCAGCGACGCCTGGTGTTCGGTCGGCGGATGGTTGCCCCCGGGCGCGACGGCGGCATCCCAGCCGGCCAGAGCGTCGGAGGTCGGGGCCAGCGCGTGCAGGGCTTCGACAAGCTGTGGATGGTCGAGCACGAATCGTTTCTCGGTCGACGGAGCCGGACCGCGCAAGTAGTCGCCAAGCGCTTCGCGCAGCCGATCGAGCGGCTCCTGGTGAGCGGCGCCGGCCGAATCGAGCAGATGCGCGTGCGAACCCGCGGCCTGGGCCAACAAGTGGCGCGTGTGGGCCGTGGCGGCACCGGGCGGCGCGAACAATTGGCACACCAGCGCATGCGCGGACATGGTGGAACCTCCGCGTCTCTCTCTGTTCGCGAGAAAGGGACACACGCGAGGTACACTTGCAGCGAATATGGGCGCGCAGCCGCGCGTTATCGCCCCCACCCGGTTCCATTGCATAGACGGCCGCGCCGTTGATCAGCGCACAACCGCAGCCCTGTCGCGTGATACCTTGCACCGCACCAGCGGTGCCGGCCGCTCCCTGCCGACGCGAGAATCGAGATGCCGTGGCAGTATAAAAATCGAAGTGCCGCCCTGCGCCACGGGCTCTCCAAGATCACATTCTAATTTGACACCCCAGAGAAAGCGAGCCCGCACGACAAGCCGTTCTGGGCTAGGAATGGCCAGAGTCTACGCCAGGCGTTGGCAACCGAGCGTCACCGGAAACCTAGCGAGCGCCCATGTCCGCGTCCAGCGTACTCAGGATGCGGTCGCGCACGGGGGCGACGAGGTTTGATTTGCTAATCCGATATGCCGGATTCGGCAGCGTTGCCAGGTGCCTGGCTCGCGCCAATGCGGCGTCCAGAAGCGCGTCGGCGTCCGCCGCTTCGTCCAGGAATCCGGCTCTTACCGCGCTGTCTGGATCATAGAGCACGGCGTGTTGCGCGCTTGCGATCAAGCTGGCCGTCGGCAGCCGGTAGCGAGCCAGCTCGACGGCGAAGATCGGCAGCCGCAGACCATCGCGGACTTCATTGAGCCCGATTTTGAAATTGCCTCGGGCGCCCAGGCGATAGTCCATCGTCATCATGAACAAGGCGCCCATCGCCACGCAATGTCCTGTCGCCGCGCCGACGACGGGACGCGGAAAGCTCATCACGTCCATCGCCATCCGCACGGTGGCGGTCACCATGCGAGTTGTGGCCGCCAGGTCGCCCGACTGGATCGTCTTGAGGTCAAAACCGGCGGAAAAGATGCCCGGGCGGCCCGTCACGATCACGGCGCCCACCTCCGGACCAATCTCGTCGAAGCACTCCTTGAGCCGGCCGGCCATCGCGGCGGAAAACACGTTCACCTTGCCGTCGTCCATCGTCAGAATGGCGATGTTGCCTTCGTGCCGAACAGTCGCCAGTGCATCTGACATGAGAAAACCTCCCTTGGCGAAAACGCCCTTCGTCAACTTCGCCAATGGGTCGAATCGCGTGGCGGCTGGTATCGGACGGCCAGGTGCGGCGTCTCAATCCGCTTTTGCCCCTGCCCGAGCGATCGCATGCCGGCTTCGACCAGCCCGGATGTCAGCAGCGTGCGTTCGACCGGATAGGGAGCCTTGCCGGTCAAAAAAGTTTCTTCTGCCTTCGACATCAGCGCGGCCGAGTACACGACGTTTGGATTCGGGGGCAAATAAAACAATGTCGACAGTGGCTCGGTCTGGCCCTTCAGTCGGGCGGCAAATGTAAAATCGCTCACCAGCCCGTTCATCAACAACATCGTGGCCTTCACTCCGTCCGCATACTCGAATCGATAGGCCACCGGATCCTTGACCCACTCGCGAATTTGCGCCGCAGTGGGATAGCGATGGCTGAACGTCTCGGGCTGAGCAAGCGTCTGACTACGCGACAGGCAGGCCTCAAACAGCCGCTGGTCCCAGCCGCCGCTGGCCCACGTGCCCGCTTCCATGGCCTTCCACACCGCGTCGCCGCGCAGGGCTTGCATGGCCGTCACTCCGGTCTCGCCTCCGCGCCGTCGCTCGGCCATGCACTGAATAACCTCCAATGCGTGGAAGTCGTAGCTGTCCAACCCGCCGATGGCCACGCACAGCATTTCTTCGATTTCAGACCCAAGGGGCAAGTCAATGTCGGGCATCCGCCACGTGACCGGCAGCGATGAGCCGGCCAGGAACGGAAAGCCCAGCTCGCGCGAGATATCCACCATCTCCTTGGCCCAGTCCCACTTCCACGACAGGTGCTTGTCATTGAACACGGGCACCGCACGGCCGCCGCGGCGAAAGACGTCGGTCACTTGCTTGAAGAATTCATAGCGCGGGTACTTTTTCTGCCCGAACTCGTTCGTCGGATAGTCACCGTGCTCGCCGATGATCAGCACCGCGTCCACCGCCAGCTTGTCGCCGCCGCAACGGAGCGTCTCGGCAATCGTCGGGTAGATTGGGAAGCCGAATTCCTTGGAGCGGCTGCGGCTCAAGTCATTCTCGGGCGTCTGATCGACGTAGGCCGCCACCACGTCGAGCGGCGACTTGTGCCAACGGCCACCGATCGGATAGCCCACCAGAAACCGCTCCCCCATGTGCCAGGCATGCGAGTGGTATCGCCACTCCGTGGTGACGATCGCCATCCGCTTGCGTTTTCCCGATGGCGCGTCCGAGGCCAACACCAACGGTCCAGCGGCGATGCCTGCACCAACCGCGCTAAGAAAAGTTCTTCGCGTAAGCATGGTTTTTTCATCCCGCAGAGTTCTGGGCCCAACGATTCGCCCACGGCTTGGCGCGCTCGAGTTGACCGGCCAGCCGGAACAGCAGGTCCTCTTCGCCGAAGCGGCCGACAAAATGGCTGCCGATCGGCAGGCCCGCGGCATTCCAAAACAGGGGCACCGACATGGCCGGCTGGCCGGTCGCGTTGAACACCCACGTGTAGGGCACGAACGCGCCCACCTTGCGGTTTGCCTCCTCGGGTGCGTGGTCGTAGTCCAATTCACCGACTCGCAGCGGCGGAATTCCCGTCGTCGACGTCAGGATCACGTCGTACTTCTGCATGAACTCGGCGATCTGGTAGCCCGTGGTGAGCAGCAGATTCGAAGCGGTCCGTGTATCGGCCGGCGTCAGTTTGTCGTTGACATCGTTCAACTGCCACGTGCCGGCCTCGAACTGGTCGCGGTCGGGCATCCGCCCCAGCGTTCTGGCGGCGGTGCGGATCAGGCTGCCGACCCGGCCCACCCACAGCATGCGAAACGCGTCGCGCGCGGCGGCTCCGTCGATCGGCGGCGCGACTTCCTCGACATGGTGGCCCAAATCGGCACAGAGCTTTGCCGACTGCTCGACCGCGGCTTTGCAATCGGCGTGGATGGGGCTGCCGGCAAAATCGGATGTCGTGAAGGCGATGCGGAGCTTTTTCGGCTCCGTTTTGACTTCCTCAACATAGGGCCGCCCCGGTGGTGGCGCCCACCAGATGTCTCCCGGCACCGGGCCACGCGTCACGTCCAGTAGCGCCGCACTGTCTCGAACTGAACGGCTTACGCAATGCTGCACCGAAAGCCCGTCGGGATTCGGTGTCGGGGCATCCGGGTTGCGGCCGCGCGTGATCTTCATGCCGAACGCGCCGCAGCACGCCGCGGGTATGCGAATCGATCCGCCACCGTCGCTGGCGTGAGCCATGGGCACCATGCCCGAAGCCACCGCCGCCGCCGCGCCGCCGCTCGATCCGCCGGGCGTCAGGTCGAGGTTCCACGGGTTTCGCGTGGGGCCGAACAGTTTTGGTTCGGTGATCGGCACCAGCCCGAACTCGGGCGTGTTCGTTTTTCCAAGGACGATCAGCCCCGACGCTTCGGTGCGTTTCACGAGCTCGGTGGAGAACGTCGCGACGTTGTCCTTGAAGAACACCGAGCCGAACGTCAGCCGGACCCCCTTGTTGGGCGTGAGGTCCTTGAGCAGATAGGGCACGCCGGCAAACGGCCCATCGCCCAGTGGTCCCTTGGCTCGATCGATCGCCTGGTCGAACGTTTTGGTCACGACCGCGTTGATTTGCGGATTCAGCTTGTCGATCCGAGCGATCGTAGCTTCGACAATTTCAACTGGCTTGACCTTGCGCTTGCGCACCAGTTTGGCCAGCGCCGTGGCGTCGAGCGTGGCGAATTCGTCGGCCACGAAGGCGGTTTCAGCGGTGGCGGCACTCGCCGCCAGTCCGGCCAGGCCGACGGCGGTCGTCTCGATGAACTCACGGCGCGTCTGTGGCATCGGAATCAACCTCGAATGTCGGCGGTTTGGACCTGGGGCCAGAGTACCCCGAGCGGGTCGGGCAATCAACGAGTTTTTCTTCGGTTACGGCCAGTCGAGTAGCATGGAACCGCGGGGTTGGCGACACTAGACCGGGTATCGTGGGACGGAACATCGTGGGGCGGGGAATCGATCCATGGCTACAACCTGGGAGAAGAAAGTGCCGCAACAGCGTTCATCTCATAGCGCCGTGCCAGAACGAAGCTTGAATCGCCGCCAGTTCCTGAAGACTTTGTCAACGCATGCCGCGGCGATCAGCGCCCTGCCCGTGACGTTGTCGGTAACCGAGCCAACCCTCGCCGCGCCGCCGGTCAAACGGCCAATTATCGACGCCCACATGCACGTGTGGGCCAATGACCCAAAGCGATATCCGTTGGCCCATCCCTATGCCAAGGACTACGAGGGGATGCCCCACGAAGGCACTGTCGAAATGCTCGTCGAGGACATGGATCGGCATGGCTGCACGCACTGCGTCCTGGTGCAGACGATCTGCCACGGCTGGGACAACACATACCTGGCCGATTGCGTGAAGCGATACCCCGACCGTTTCAAGGGACACGGCCTGGTCGACCCGGCCGACGCCAAGGTGGCCGACAAGCTGGAATATTGGACGAAGGAGCACGGGCTCGTTGGCATGCGGTTCAGCCCCATCTACTATCAAAATGGCAACCACGGCGGAGACGGCTGGCTCGACGCCACCGAAACGCACCAACTGTGGCGCAAGGCGGAACAACTCGGCTCCGTGTTCAACCTCTTCATCGCCCCAACGCAGTTGCCAAGGCTCGGGACGATGGTCCAGGCGCATCCGGAGGTGCGAGTGATTGTCGATCACCTGTCGCAGATCGACCTGGGAGCCGAGAATCCCGAGCCGGACTTCAGCTTGCTGCCGCCCAAGCTGAATCCGCGCATCGCGCAGTTGCTGCGCCGCGCGATCGACAAGCAACCGAAGCGGCGATGGCAGGCTGCCGGTGACCTGCGTATGGAAATCGAAGCCATTCT
>CAZUPX010000424.1:0-6206 GCA_964622155.1 uncultured Planctomycetaceae bacterium
CGTAGTTCAACACGTCCAAGGTGCTCGGCGCGATTCCTGGTCAATCGCGTGAGGCTGCACCGCGAGCGCTGACCTGGCGTCATGCCAGGGAAGAATTGCAAGGGGCAGTTGCGCACGAGACACGCCCGCACGCAACTGCCCCCCATCTGATTGACCTAGCTGGCGCTGCCGATCGAGTTGGCTACATTGGTGAATGTCGTTTTGGCGTTGGTGCCCAGCGTACCAATCGCCACCAAGCAGACGACAATAATCAGGGCCAGCATCACGGCGTACTCGACCGCGGTCGGCCCATCTTCCGACGTGAGGAAACGTTGCATTTTCTTCGCGATGCGCATCATAGGAACCTCTCAGGGGCTAAGGGTGTCAGCGGCCGCTCGTTGAAAAAAGTCAACAATGCCCGACTGACTGTTGAAAAAAGTGGACGCACTGGTGTCGATCGAGTGCGGGAAACACGCTTCATTTGAATCGGCCCGCGGTTCCGCTCGACACGAAAGAAGCTGGAAGGCAAACACCGTGCCAGGAGGGCAACCAATTAGGTTCAAAGTCACGACCGAAGGGCACAACCACCTGGGCCGATCATGACGGGCTTTACAACTGGCGCGGCTTACGTGGGCTGCCTTGGGGGGGACGTTTGACCATAACGGGCGGTGACTTACACTTCCGGCAAGGGGGAATTCTCAATGTCAAACTCCAATCAGAGCGAACCATCGCAACGGTCTTGGATCACCAGCAGAATCGCCTGGCTCAGCGTGTGCATCATCGCAGCCGCTTGGGGAAATCGGTTGTTGCCCAGTGAGTGGCAGAACGTTTGGGGCGGGCTTGGCGCGTTCGGCTTGACGGCGGCGCTAGGTTTGGCCTCGATTGCCGCGACAAGAAACAACGCAACGGCAAGGGCGAATCAGAACTGAAGGACGAGCCGAGCCGCCCTAAGCCCATCATGACCACGCCGTCGTTGGGCTTTTTTTATGCGCTAACGATTCCATCGGCTCGTCCGCTGACAAGCGCTTGCACGGGGACGACCTGGAACACGTCGCGAACCGTCCGCGCGATTCCTGGGGCATCGTGGCGGGCCCAATTTTCACGCGGGGCCGGTCGGCGGCACATTGCGGCCGCGAGCTTTTTTGCAACGTCGCACCGACGTAGCACCGCTGCCGAATCCCTCTCCGCGCAACAAAAATGCCTTGCCATAACTTTCGTCATAGCAAGGCTTTACTGATGCTCCCTGTTGGACTTGAACCAACAACCCTCTGATTAAGAGTCAGATGCTCTGCCAATTGAGCTAAGGGAGCTTATAGAATCTCCGTGCATGCTGGAGATTCAAACGCCCGCTTACCGCGGGCGCAGCGTCCATCCTAACCGGACGCGCGGAATCGACAAGGGGTTCGCACCGGTTTCACTCCCGGCAATCGACCGGCATGGGTGCCTGCCATCGGCCGCTCGTGAAGTCGAGCCGCGCAGCACCGGCGGCGGTCTGCGTCACTCTTCGTCGGTGTGCATACCCAGTTGACGCATCTTGCGATAGAGATTCGAGCGGTGAAGGCCCATGCGCTTGGCGGCTTCGCTCATGTTGCCCTTGGCCCGCTCGACGTTCTTCTTGATGTACTCGATCTGAAACTTGTCGGTCGCCTCGGCCAGCGGAAGCTGGATGGCCGTCAGCGACGGCGACTCGGCGCCAGGCGAAAGAATGAAGGCCAGATCGTCCGCTTCAATCCGATCGCCGGGCAACAGATAGGCCAGGCGTTCCATCAAATTCCGCAATTCGCGAATATTGCCCGGCCACAGGTGCGAATGCAGGCGCGACCGCGCGGCAGCCGAGAACTTCAGCGGCTTGCGATGAGCCTTGCGGCAGAAGTCGGACAGAAAATGTTCGGCCAGCAAGATCACGTCGTCGCCGCGATCGCGCAACGGCGGCAGATCGAGTGTGACCACGTTGAGCCGGAAATAGAGATCCTGGCGAAATCGCTTTTGACGAACCATGTCGGCCAGATTCTGGTTGGTGGCGGCGATCACGCGAGCGTCGGTGTGGATCGGCTTCGACCCGCCGACTCGGACGACAATCTTCTCATCCAACACGCGTAGCAACTTGGCCTGGCCGCCCAGACTCAGGTCGCCGATTTCATCGAGAAACAACGTTCCGCCGGAGGCCAGCTCGAACTTGCCCTGGTGGCTTTCGTGAGCGTCGGTGAAGGCCCCCTTCTCGTGGCCGAACAACTCGCTTTCCAGCAGCGTTTCGGTAATCGCGGCGCAGTTAACCGCGATAAACGGCTCATTGCGGCGGCGGCTGAGATAGTGGATCGACTGGCTGACGACTTCCTTGCCCGTGCCATTCTCGCCAAGAATCAAGATCGCCAGTTCGGTGTCGGCCACGCGACGGATCGTCGAACGGAGGGCTTCGATCGCCGGACTTTCGCCGATTAACTGCACGCCTTCGGCCACCTGGTCGACGATGTGACGGTGACGCGAGAGCAATTGCTCGAATTGCTGCGTGTTCTCCAGGGCGATCGCCGCGTGAGCCGCCAGCTCAACCAGTGCCGACTCGTCATCTGACGTGAACTCGCCGGACAGCTTGTTAATCACCTCGAACGCGCCCAGCATCTCTCCACTGCTCGTGCGCAGCGGCACGCACAAGAGCGTGCGAGTTTGATAACCCAGCTCGCGGTCGACCTGCCGATTGATCGGTGCCTGGTCTGCGGCGTCGATGCGCCGCGGCTCGCCCGTGGCGACGACCTGGCCGACTACGCCCGAGTCGTCGGGTATTCTTAGCTCGCCCCCTTTGACCCCCAGAGCCGGGCGACCGACAAGTGTGTGGTTCGGTCGGTCCCACAAAAAGATGCTCGCGCGGTCGGCGCCGAGCAGCTTCGTGGCGGCCTCAGCCATTTGCACTAACAGCGGCTCCATCTCGGGTGTTTGGTTCCAGCGGCTGGCGATGCTCAATATGGTTTCGAGCCTCTCGAGTCGCTCGCGCTCGCAGCGACGCGACCTGGCGGTATCGAGCGCAGCGCCCAAGGCCAGCGACAATGCCGACAGCCGCGGCAATGCCCCCCTGCCCGCTCGCTCAGAAGCAAGGAAGAACAGCAGGACTTCGCCCGACGCGGCGTGCGGCAACAGCGGCGCGGCGACCCAGTTGCCATCGGCAACGGCCGTTTCGCGATCCAAGGTGTCGGCGACCAGGCCGGCAGGCAGGCCGCGCGGAGGTCCAAATGTGGCCATACTGACCGCGCTGCCGCCTTGAAGCATCGCGATCGCAACGAACTCGGCTCCTGCAGCACCCAGCGTCAGGGGCAGGCTTTGGGCCAGGAAGGCGGCGGTAGAGTCGCTGTGGCTGGCTCGCCACATCAGATCGGCGGCTAGGGCTGCCAGATCCGGCTGATTACGCAAGTTTTCCTGGGCCAACGGCCCTTCCAAGCCCTGCCGATGCAGTGTGACCCTCGGTTCCTTAGTTGTCGCCATGATGTCGCCAGCGTGCCCAAATGTAATCAATTGAACTTCGAAAGCCTAGCTCATTGTCGTCTATCAGACAACATAGATGGCCCTAAATTAGTACGCAAGCGGATACCGATGAGGTCAGTCGGATATCAGTTCTTATCCATTTTCGACCGCTGTGCGTGCCAGGGAAAGGACTATTCTCCAAGGGAAGCCAAGGCGGTATGTTTTCGCTTGCAGCGGGACAACGTCCACAGGGGCCGTAAAGGAGTTATGTGCCATGGGCCTGTTCGAGGGCAAAAAAGGGCTGATTCTGGGTGTGGCCAACGACCATTCGATTGCCTGGGCGATCGCCCAGCAGATCATGGCCGAAGGAGGCTTGTGTGGATTCACGCACCTGCCGGACCGCCCGGACGACGAGCGACAGCGCAACCGCCGCCGCGTGGCGATGCTCACCGACCCGCAACCCAGCGCCAAGTTCCTGATTCCGTTGGACGTGTCCAAGGACGAGCAGATCAAGGAAGTGATGGACCGCGCCGGCGCCGAGTTCGGCAAGATCGACTTCCTGTTGCATGCCATTGCGTTTGCCTCGATGGAGGACCTGAAGCGCGACACGATCGAGACCAGCCGCAGCGGATTTTTGATGGCTATGGAGATCAGCGCGTATAGTTTGATCGCGGTGGCGAATGCCGCGCGGCCGATTCTCAACGACGGCGCATCGATCGCGACAATGACCTATTTTGGCGGCGAGAAGGCGGTGCCAGGTTACAACGTGATGGGCATTTGCAAGGCGGCGCTGGACTCGATCGTCAAATACCTGGCCTACGACCTGGGCCCGCGCGGCATCCGCGTCAACGCGCTCAGTGCCGGGCCGATGCGCACATTGGCCGGCCGCGGGGCTGGCGTCGACAACATGCTGGGCTTGTACGAGAAGATGGCGCCGCTGGGGCGCAATATGACTCACGAAGAAGTCGGCCGCACCGGCAGCTTTTTGCTGTCGAGCATGTCGGAGGGAATCACCGGCGAGATCCTGCATGTCGATGGCGGATACAACATCATGGGTTCGCCCGGCCGGCTGTTGGAAGGGTACAAGGCATGACGCCCGAGGAACATGTCGCCACCGCGCGCCTTGAAATTGCCGTGGCGGTTGTCGAGCGCGATGGCGAGGTGCTGATTGGCTTGCGGCCCGACGGCGCGCCGCTGGGCGGATACTGGGAGTTTCCGGGCGGAAAAGTCGCCGACGGCGAAACGCCCGAAGATGCCGCCCGTCGCGAGTGCTGGGAAGAAACAGGCGTGGCCGTGAAAATCACCGGCCGCTACCCCGGGACGACCCACGATTATCCTCACGCGTCGGTCCGGCTAAATTTTCTCGCGGCCGAACCAATCAACGAGCAGCGACTGCCCGAACGTTTTCGCTGGGTACGGCGGGACGAGTTGGACAACTACAAGTTTCCGCCGGCCAACGCCACGCTGCTCGAACAATTGCGCGCTCGAAATGTCGAGTGAGCTCCAGCGAAAAACGCCGCCTTAGCGGCGGCGTTTCGAGGACGTCGAAAAGTTTGACGACGAATTCTATCGAGTCTGTTTGCCGCGGCGGCGGGCGGCCGCGAGCAACCCCAGACCGGCGACGCTCAATAGCACAAGCGTGTTCGGCTCGGGAATTTGAACCAATTGTCCGCGAATTTCGCCACCCGGATAGAACGGGTTGTGGATATTCACGTACATGTTGCCGGCGATCATATCGGCGATCTGCGCGGCGGTTAAAGTGCCACTGCCACTGAACGTGCCGCTTGTCGCTGGCGTGACGGCGAGGGTGACAATAACCAGCCCATTTACGCCCGGTGGCGCGTTATGCATGTGCGCGGCATTCGCCGCGTACAGGAGGCCCGAAAAGATCCCGTTAAAGATTGATACCGCGCCGCTGCTATCATCGAGCGTCGCGTCGCCGGTCCCAGTACCGGGACTTGCAACGGGCGGAACTTGCTGCGGGCCGTCAAGCATGGCGCTAAATTGAATGATGGTCGCCCCAGCCGCGGCGCTCCACAGCAAGAGTGCCGCCGCCGCCAAAACGACAACTATCAAGTGAGATCGGTACATGAGCAGGCCCTCCTTCGAATCTGGAATAGACTGATCGGTCCCGTGTATATGCAACCTTGGAGGACTCATACTAGGGTTGGGACGCACCGGTTGTCAAGTTTTTTCATCATATTCACGTTGACAAATGCGTAGTCGTCGGCCGCAGGATAGGTCTCGTACCACCCCAACAAGGAGGGCCGAAGTTCGAGTGAACTGGCTTAGAAAGTGACCTATCTCAGTTATCCGGCAATGGGGTAGACTCTGCAAAGTTTACAATGGCTGCCGGCCGACTCTGACGGCGGCAAACAGCCCCTGTGGCACGGCAAAGTTGGTCCACCAAGGCGTTTAAATCAGTTCGCCACCCTCTCGCGCCGACAAACGGCTCGCAACTTGCACAGGCCCGCCTCGGACTGCACGGACGCAGCCCGCCACTAAACTTCGCTCAGGAGTACGTCGAGCATGGATGCTCATCTCATGCGGGGCGCCATTCTGGTCGCCGCGCTAGCCTCGTTGGGTGCCAGCTATCGGACCGCCAACTTTGTTGTGTCCGCGCCAACGCAGCAGATGGCCGAACAGATTGGCCAGGCGGCAGAGAAATATCGTCGCGAGCTCGCCATCGAATGGGTGGGCCACGAATTGCGCACCTGGGCACAGCCCTGTCCGATCACCGCACACATGGGCGATCACCTGGGCGCCGGGGGAGCCAC
>CAZUPX010000425.1:0-1688 GCA_964622155.1 uncultured Planctomycetaceae bacterium
TCTGACTAGTGGCCACGAGTTTCACATTGGCCAGATCACCGGTGGGACTGCCATAAGCAAAGGCCACCGGCATCTCAAAGTCCGTCTTGTCCCCGCCAACGTCGAGCGACGGCGCATCGAAACCCTTGGGCAATCCCACCAGGGTCAAATGCACGCCCAGCGCGAAACCGTTGGCGCGCTTGATCTTGCCCGCCAGCTTTCCGGTCGGTCCGACGCCCGCACGCGCTTCGATCGGTCCGGCGCTCGCCAACTCGACTGCAATCGGCACCGTGGCGGCGATACGCCGCGCGGGACTGACGGCCGAGGCCACTACGTTCTTGCCGTCGGCGGACAGCAGCTCGGCCTGAACGGCCAGGTCGTAGTCGATGCGCGTCAGGTCGGCGGGCACGAGAATCTTGGCGTCGAGGTCGCTTTGCTCGGCGGCGATCGTGAGTGCGGCCTCAAAGCGGATCGTTCGCTCGACGTCGTCGACTTCTTTATCCACGTTGGCAACTTTGATCTTCTTGCGGGGCTGGGGTTGCGTTGTCAGCAGCGTCAATCGCACCGCGCCTTTGGACTCGCCTCGATTCACGTGAAACTTCACCGGCAGCCCTGTGGCCAAGGCCAACTTCGATTCGGTGCTGAACGGATCCCACACCAAGCCGATCGGGCTGGGGTTCGTCACCGCCACCGCCACTTCATCGCGCAACCACGGCTGGTGCTTGTTGACCGCGTCGGCGGGAATCAACGCGGCGCGGCGGATCGCCGTGCCCGGCTCGGTGCTGGTGCCCAGGACCGTGCCCAACGCCTGTGCTGGGCTGAGGCCCGGCGCGCCGAGTGTGACTAGCGCTTCGGGCGCGCCGGCGGGAATCTCATCAGGCGTTATCGACACGCTGGGCGGCAGGTTTGGAAAGCTGAGCTTGACCGGACCGTTGTAGCCGGCGCGATCGATCTTCACCCGAACCAGTGCCGCGCCGTCCTTGGGCACCAGATAGGAGCCGCTCGACAGCGACAGCGAAAAATCGGGTCCGATCGGTGCGGCGCTGATCCGGTAAATGTAATCCGTTCCGCCGCGCGCTTGCAGGTCGCGCAGCGCGACCACCAGTGTCGTGACTTTTTCGGGCACCGTGAAGTCGAGGCCCGGATCGCTTGTGTCGGGTCGATCGTCGTTGCCGGCCAACTCGGCCCCTTGCTCGTTCTGAATCGACAACACGCCGTCGAGCGGCGAGCCCGCACGCCGCGCTAAGACATCAAATCGCAGCTTCGCGCCGGGCGTCACGGTCAATCGATAGCGATCCTGTTCGCCCGGCGCCGAGAGTCGGCCGCTGACGGCCACGGGCGCCGCGGGCAGTTCGCTCGGCGCAGCGGCGGCGCTCGGCTCGGTCAGCTCGGCATGGTCGCTCACGATCACCGCCGGTCGCGAACCGGAGGCCAGCACAGCGCCGCCAGGCCAAGGCGCCGGCTGATAGGCCACCGCCGGACCTTCGGCCGCCGGCCACACGATTGTTGCCCGTGCATCGGCGGGCAGGTTGCTACCCGGGAATTCGAACGTGGCGCTGTTGCCGCGCTGGACAGCGAGCGGAAAGATCAGATCAGCATATTGAAACTCGCCGACCTTCAGGCGGAAGAATCCGGGACTGCCGCCGCGATACAGCGCGTCGTGAATCTCGATCGTGTACGTGCCGTCGGCCGGCAGTGTGGACTGGCAG
>CAZUPX010000426.1:0-6878 GCA_964622155.1 uncultured Planctomycetaceae bacterium
CAACACCTTTGAAGATTATCCGCTCGAATTGTGGCAGCAATCCCTCGACGTGAATCTGACTGGCGCGTTTCTGTGCTGCCAGTCGGTGGGAAAGGTGATGGTCGGCCACCGGAGCGGCGTGATCGTCAATATCTCATCGACCTATGGCCTCGTGGCTCCCGACCAGCGGCTCTATCGGCGTTCGGGTGAAGCGGTTCAAACGCTGTTCAAGCCGGCCTCGTATGCCGTCACCAAAGCGGGGATCGCCCATCTCACCCGTTATCTGGCGGCTTATTGGGCAGGGCAGGGCATTCGCGTCAACACACTTACGCCCGGCGGTGTGTTCAGCGCGCAAGACGATGAATTTGTCCAGAAGTATTCGGCGCGCACAACGCTGGGGCGCATGGCTCACCGCGACGAGATGAACGGCGCCTTGTTGTTTCTGGTCTCCGACGCGTCGAGCTATATGTCCGGCGCGAACCTGGTGGTCGATGGGGGCTGGACCGCGTGGTAGATCGCCCGGAGATTCTGGCTGTTGTTCAGGCGCGCGGCGGATCGAAGGGTCTTGCGCGCAAAAATCTGCGACTTCTGCGGGGGCATCCCCTGGTGGCGTACAGCATTGCAAGCGGCTTGGCGGCGCGGCGTGTAACACGCGTGATCCTGTCGACCGACGACGCTGAGATCGCTGAGATCGGGCGAACTTACGGCGCGGAAGTGCCGTTCATGCGTCCGGCCGAATTGGCCGAAGACGATACGCCAGACCTTCCCGTGTTTGAGCACGCACTCCGTTGGCTCGCGGACCACGAGAACTATCGGCCGCAGATGGTCGTGCAGCTTCGACCGACGACGCCCCTGCGGCCGCGCGGCATGTTGGACGCGGCGGTTCGGATTCTGGAAAGCGATCCAAACGCCGATTGTGTGCGAGGCGTCACGCCGCCCAAACAGACACCGTACAAGATGTGGCGCGACGCGTCGGAGGGTGGCCTGGCGCCTTTGATGGAGACCAGCTTTCCCGAGCCCTACAACATGCCCCGGCAAAAGCTGCCCAACACCTATTGGCAAACCGGGCACGTCGACGTGATCCGCGCAACGACGGTTACCGAGAAGCATTCGCTCACCGGCGCGCGGGTGCTGCCGATTTTGATCGACGCGAATTACTGCGTCGACATCGACACGCTGGTCGATTTTGACCTGGCCGAGCGGGCCATCGAGCAGAAGCATTTGGATATCGATTCTCCGCGCGGCACGCCCGGCTCGATGCGCTCGTGGCCCGAGCCGATCGAGTTGTTGGTGTTCGACTTTGACGGCGTGTTTACCGACAATCGGGTCTATGTCGCCCAGGACGGGAGCGAAATGGTGGCGTGCAGTCGAGGTGACGGCATGGGATTGTCGCTGCTGCGGTCCTGCAAGCTGCCCGTTGTAGTGCTATCGACCGAGGAGAATCCAGTTGTCGCGGCTCGGTGCCGCAAGTTGAGTTTGGAATGCCGGCACGGTCTGGCCGATAAACGCGCGGCACTGACCGCCCTGGCTCGCGAGAAGAACGTAAACTTGAAGCACGTCGTGTACGTCGGTAACGACGTGAACGACCTGGGTTGCATGGATGAAGCCGGCTTCGCGGTGGCCGTTGCCGACGCTCATCCGGATGCGCTGGCCAAGGCTGATTTGGTGCTCGCTCAGCGCGGCGGCGATGGTGCCGTGCGCGAAATGTGCGATCTCGTTTTGCAACGTATGAGGTAACGTGGACCATGATGCGCGTTGTCAAACTCAAGGAACGATCCGTCGGTGATGGCTGCCCGAATTACGTGATCGCCGAAATCGGGATCAACCACAATGGAAGCTTGGAGATCGCCAAGAAGCTGATTGACGTGGCCAAGGCGAGCGGTTGCGATGCCGTTAAGTTTCAGAAGCGCAATCCCGAAAAATGCGTGCCCGCCGACCAGCGCAGCAAGATGCGCGAGACACCCTGGGGCTACATCTCATACCTCGAATATCGCCACAAGGTGGAATTTGGGCAGGACGCGTTCGAGCAGATCGACAACTATTGCCGGGCCCAAAAGATCGACTGGTTCGTGTCCTGCTGGGACGTCGACTCGGTTGAATTCATCAAGAGATTCCGCACGCCGTGCATCAAGATTCCATCGGCCTCGCTGACCGACCGCGAATTGTTGGAAGCGATCCGCGACTCGGGCGAGCCGATCATGCTCTCGACCGGCATGTCGAGTATGGACCAGATCAACGCCGCGGTAAGCTTGTTGGGCACGAAAAACCTGCTGTTGGCACACGCCACAAGCACGTACCCGTGTCCCAAGGAAGAATTGAACCTGCGGATGATCACCACATTGCGAAGCGAGTTCGATTGTCCGATCGGCTACTCGGGGCACGAAGTGGGCCTTGCCACGACCCTGGCCGCGGTGGCGTTGGGCGCGTGCTTTGTAGAACGGCACGTCACGCTCGATCGGGCCATGTGGGGCAGCGATCAGGCCGCGTCGATCGAGCCGCACGGACTTAAACGGTTGGTCAAGGACATTCGCAGTGTCGAAACCGCGCTGGGCGACGGCAAGAAACGCGTGTACGACAGCGAGGTCACGGCCGCCAGTCGTCTACGGCTCAGGGATACGCTGGCCGTTTCACCGCGGAAGTAAGGGTCGTCCCGCTCCCAGCGCCCGACGCGCCGCCGTACGGCTGCTCTCTCGCCAGCCAAGGAAACTGTAACCGACAATGAACGCGGAATTCTGGCATCGTAAACGGGTCTTGATCACCGGCGGATGTGGATTTGTGGGACGCTGGGTCTGCCGGGCGCTGGCGCCGGCCGACGCCGAGCTGCACATCGTCGATCTGGCCCCTTCGACTCACCTAGAGACGCCCCACGCGTTTCACCGCACCGATCTGCGAGATTTGGCCGCCGCGTGTGAACTAATCAAAGGCGTGAAGCCGATGGCGATCATACACCTGGCCGGGCAGCCGGGCGTCGCCGCCTCACACGACAATCCCGTCGGAGCTTACGAAGCTAACGTGCTGGCCACGTTCAACATCCTCGAAGCATGTCGCCGGCTTGGCGAGGTCGAGGCGATCGTGTCCGTATCCAGCAATCACGTTTACGGTGAGCAACACAAGCTCCCGACGCGCGAAGACGCGACGCTCAATGCTTACGGCATGTACGGCGCGTCGAAGCTGGCGGCCGACGTGCTGGCCCGCGCGTACGGAAAAACATACGGCCTGGGAGTGGGCATCGCGCGGATGACCAATTCCTATGGCGGCGACGACCACCACGTGGCGCATATCATCACGGCCACGATTCTCTCGGCATTGAAGAACGAGCGGCCCGTTATCAAGCAGAGCGGCAAGGACCGCAAGGGTTACCTCTACATCAAAGACACGGCCCAGGGCCTGCTTGCCGTGGCCGAGGGCGTGGCACGCCGCCGCGAGCTGCGCGGTGAAGCGTTCAACCTGGTGCCCAACGATGCGGTGGCCGTGATCGACCTGGTGCGCACGATCCTGACCACGGCGGGCCGGAATCTGGAGCCCGAAGTGCTCAACCCCGGCGCAGCGTTCGAAGAAGAGCACTTGGACAACTCGAAAGCCCGAGACCTGCTGGGCTGGACGCCGCAGTACGACCTGACCAGCGGGTTGCGCGAGACGATCGCCTGGTTCCACGAATCGCCTCAATCGCCACTGGCGCGCGGGGCTGACCAACCGATACATTGAAGTGATTGTGACCGCCTGACGGATGACCTTGGAAACACTCCCACCGCAATCGGCAAACTCGCCACCCAGCGGCATCCTGCGCAAGCTCGTCGGCTTGTTGGGCGACTCAGCCACGTACGGCCTGAGCTCGGTTCTTGCGCAGGTCGTGCAGTTTTTGCTGCTACCGGTCTACACGCGATATCTCACGCCCGACGAAAACGGCATCATCGCGATGCTGTTGATCGTGTTCATGATCTTTGGGCCATTGGCCAACTTGGGAATGACCAACGCCGTGTTTCGGCGATTCAACCAGGCCAAGGACGACGCGGCCTGTCGAATTGTGCTGGGCACCGGTCTGCTGAGCGTCGTGTTGGGTTCGTTGGCGTGGCTGGGGGCGTCGATGGCCTTCGCGCACTGGATCGCGGCAGACTTTGTCGGAGACGCTGAGTCGGCCAACCTGGTGCGGATGTGCCTGTTGGCAGCGGCGATCAACACAGTTGCTCAGGTCCCCAACGTCACGCTGCGGGCTCGGCGCCGAGTACGGATCGCGGCCGGACTGAATCTGGCAAGTGTCGCCGTCTCCATTTGCACCACGATCTTGTTCGTCGTCGGATTGGAAATGGGCGTGCAAGGCTGGACGTTTGGCATGCTGGCCGCCGAAGCGTCGTTCATGGTGCTGGCCTTTGCCTGCACGTGGCGGATGTTCGACATGCACTTTGACGGTGAAGTGTGGCGATCGATGCTCCGCTACGGTCTGCCATTCGTGCCGCATCGCCTTCAAGCGGTTGCGTTGGCGCAATTCAGTCAGTACACGGTTCGCGAAATGCTGGGCCTCGGCGAGGCCGGAATTTATGCGATCGCAGTCAAGTTCGCGCTGCCCGTGGGCGTGATCGTCAACGCTATCCAAGAGGCTTGGATCCCGTTCAAGTTCCAGGTGCATGCTCAAGAGGTTGACGCTCGGCCATTCTTCCGGTCGATTTTCACCTATTACTTCGCGGCCGTGACGTACCTGTGGGTCGGCGTGTCACTGTGGGGGTTCGACGTCGTGCGGCTCATGACCGCGCCTGCTTTTCACGCGGCGGCGATGCTTGTGCCCGTATTGGCCCTTCTGAGAGTCTCGCAAGGCATCTATTTCATGATGGGCACCGGTGTCGAGCTAAGCGATCGCACAGGCGTCTATCCGCTGATCAGCCTGGCCGGACTGGCGACCGTCGTCGCGGCGGCGTTTGCACTTGTCGGTCCGTTTGGCGCGATCGGCGCCGCGGCGGCGGGCGTGCTGTGTTGGCTGGTGATGGCGGCCATCATGTACGTGCTGGCTCAGCGACGATTCAAGATTGCTTATGACTGGCCGACGATCGGCTGCTGTACTGTTTTGGCGATCGGCTGCGTGGCGGCTGGTTACGCGGTGCAGCCGATGGGACTGTGGGTGCGACTGACCGTCTACCTTGCAATCTCGCTCGTGTATCCGTTGGTGGTCGTGTTGTTGCTGGCGCGCTCGCCGAGCGAACGGGAGCGAATGCGATTGGTGCTCGAAAAGGGGCGGTTCCTGGTTCGCGAGCGCCTGCTCGCCTGGTTTCGTAGGGATCGCGCGGCGGTGCAATGAAGTTAGTAATCTTGGAAGTCAGTCGCTGCGATCCCGAGGCTTTACGGCCATGGTCGGGTGATCCCGATTGTGTCACGCTAGCGGTCTTGTCACCGGGTGCCGGCCAGTGGCTCCGAGAGCCGGTGCCGATGACGACGTACGAAGCGGTGGCCGAGCGGCAGTTTCGCCTTTACAAGCCGCTGTTTGAGGCGGGATCGCTCGACACGGGCCCGCGGCTGCCGGCGGCTGAGGTCGGTTTGATGGCGGCAGCCGACTTTTCGTTGTTCATTGAAACCCGGTATCAGCTCGTCCTATTGGCCGACCTTGAGCGGTTGTGTCGCGAAAATGCAATCGAGCGAATCGAATACGTTAGCGATGCGGACGATGCGAGATATCGTGAAGCCGCGCGAGTCTTTGCGTCATTTCGCGGCCTTCCCTATCGGCACGTGCAGTTGCAGTCCCGGCGGCTGGGCGTCGCGCGCACGGTGTGGCGCGGTTTGAATACCGCGGCTACCCGCACTTGGATGCACGCTCCCGCCTACCTCAGCTACGTGCATGCCGAGGTGCGGCGGCGTCGCTACGTCCGACGCACCGGCGCGAAGCCTGCGACCTTGACCAGCGCCGCGGCGAATCTTCCCGCCACGGTGCGTGCGGCGATGATGGTCTATCATGCGAAATCGTGGGTGCACTTGCTGCCCATCCGGAGAGCGCTGCTCGAAGCGGGTCACGAGGTGTTGCTGGTCAGTCCGCGGCTGGAATGCGACAAGGTCCTCGACGCCGCAGGCGTTGAGTATGTGACGTGCCACGGCGCGCTGCCGAAACCGAGGCTGCGCCGCTCAACGGCCGGCTACCTCGGGCGAATCGGCTGGCACGATCCGGATGATGAACTCGACGCGCTGGTGGCCGAAGGTGGTCCGTTGCGGCGCCTGGTCGTGAGTCGCGCCCTGGCGGCTTGCGATATCTATGGTGATCTTGCCGAACGACTGCCCGACCTGTTCGCAAAGCACCGAATCAACGTCGTGCTGGGTACCGATTCGGGATCGGTGGCGGGACGAACGTTTTTCCGCACGGCTCAGCACATGCACATCGAGACCGTGTTCGTGCAGCACGGCAGCGTGTTTGCCCTGGCCGGAGTGCGCGATTACATGCTGCAATCTCATCGTCTGCTGTGGGGGCAGGCCTCGTGCGAGTCGCTCGCGCGCTGCGGGGTCGACCGGCCCGAGCGGAACGTCTGCCACGGCTCGGCGTTTCACGAAGAGCGGTTTGGCCGAATTGTTCAAGGGGATTCCAGTATCGAAGGCGGATCATCTTCAATCGTGCTCGTCACGTTTGGCGTGCCGGGTGGCTATGTCACCGAAGGCGCGTTTCGAAAAGCAGCAAGCGCCGTGTTCCGAGCTGCATCACGGTTTCTCAACCTGCGGTTTGTTATCAAACCGCACCCGGGCGATTCAGGCCGTGTATGGCGCGACTTGCAGGAAGTCAGCGGCATGGCCAATGTCGAAATCTGCACCAATCGAGACACGTATGAGCTGATGCGAGGCTGCGCGGCGCTATTGACCATGTTCTCCACCACCGGTTCTGAGGCGATCTGCATGGGCAAGCCTGTCGTCTCGATTAACCCCGACGGTCGTGC
>CAZUPX010000427.1:0-2180 GCA_964622155.1 uncultured Planctomycetaceae bacterium
AGCAGCATTGCTTCCAACACTGTTCGGCGGAGGAGCATCCGCAGGCATGATCCTGGCAGGGGAACGGGCGGGCATCGCGCTTCACGTCACGACCCGGAAGTGGCAGTCCGGTGGCAGCGAGCAAATACGCCACCAGCGCGACGATTGCCGTCGCTTGCCGCTGCCGCGTAAACCGAGTCCGTCTTTGCCAGCGCCAAAACCGCATGAGCCGCACGCCAGGGCCGTTAATCATCCGGGCGAGTTTGCCCGCGTATTCGGCTTCGATCCTAAGGCGTGCGAATGGCGCCTGTCAACAAAATTCGCCGCGGCGCCGAGCTCGCGCAATTCGATTCGCGGTGTCCTCACTGCGACGACAGTTCGGGCCAACGCTCCGCTATTGCCGGCATGGGCGTGACGATGCGGCGGCTGCCTCAATCGCAAGCCGCCGAAGCGGTTGCAACTAGCGGCGTGATGGCCGAGGCGGCGCCAGGCGCACGCTTTGCGGTGCGTTGGCACGGTGCGCGGACTTTGCGGTTGACGGCGGTAACGACGACCGTCGCTTTGCGCTGGCGAAGAGTTAGCCAGGCGCGGCGACCGCCAGGCCCATCCATAATTGCCCGGCCCAGTGGGCTCTTTAGTGTCGCCAGAGTCCGTTTCCCACTGCGGCCGGGCGCTTGTTATTCTCACGTCCCGCACGGGTTCGCACCACTCGCCAGTTTTCCCCGGCCCTTGACTGCGCGGCGGCTTTGGGATTTACTAACCGGACGGTCGGTAGAATCGCAATTCGGCCCCAATTTGGCCGGATCGGCGCGACCGCCATGCGTCCTTCGATCTCCCCGATGCCCGAGGCCGACACGTGAAACCTTCGAAGAAGCCGGCCATCGCTCCCGACTCGGATCGCACGGTCGACATCTACACCAAGGCGGCCGAAATCTTTCACGAGCAAGGTTTCGACGCCACCTCGATGAGCACCATCGCCGCGGCGGTCGATCTGACCAAGGCCGGGCTGTACTACTACATCGAGAGCAAAGAGGATCTGCTGTTCGCGATCATGAACTACGCGATGGAGCGGCTGGAGACCGAGGTCATCGAGCCGTCGCGGGCAGTCGCCGATCCCGATGCCCGGCTGCGGAGCATCATCACCCGCCACGGTCGGCTGCTGACCGAAGGAAACAAGGCGATCACGATCCTGACCGACGAGATCGAGGGGCTCAAGCCCAAGCATCGCAAACAGATTCTGGATCGCAAGCGGGTGTACTTTGATTTTGTTCGCGACACGCTGGAAGCGCTGCGGTCGGCGGGCAAGCTGCGCGACGTAAACACAACGGTGGCCACCTTCAGTCTGTTCGGCACGTTGTTGTGGCTGCCGCGCTGGTTTCGCCCCGGCGGCCGGCTATCGAGCGAGCGGGTGATCGAAGAGGTTGTCGGCATCGCCACCCGCGGACTTCTCAAGTGATCGTGCTGAGAGATTGTTGAGGCAATAACGGTAGCTAGCCCCAGCGCGCCGGGGCCGGCTGAATTGCAAGCGCTCCGGGGTCACAGCCTCCGGCTACAGAAAAACGACGCCGGCTACAGAAGAACGACTCCCAGGTGAACATGAACATTGTCGTGTGTGTCAAGCAGATTCTGGATCCGGAGATTCCCGCGCGAGATTTTCGCGTCGATGCGGCCAAGCGCGAGGCCGAGCGTGGCAGCGCGAACCTGGTGATGAACATTTTTTGCGAGAACGCGCTGGAAACGGCCCTGCAATTTCGAGATGCGCACGGCGGCAAAATCACGGCCCTGGCCTGCGGTCCGGCGGGTGCCGAGGACGTGCTGCGCAAAGCGCTGGCGCTGAAGGCCGATGAGGCCGTGCTGGTCGTCAACGAAGCCGACAGCAATCCCGATCCTTTGTTTGTCGCCCGGTCGCTGGCCGCCGCGATCCGCAGACTTGGCGACGCCGAGATCATCGTTGTCGGCCGCGAGGCAGGCGACTGGGGCGCGGGCCAGACCGGCGGACTTGTGGCCGAGGAGCTCGGTTTTCCGTGCATCTCGTTTGTCGAAACGATCGAACCCGGAACCGCGCCCGGCCGCATCAAGGTCAAGCGTCAGACCGATAACGGCTGGGAAGTATTCGACACCGGCACTCCGGTGGTGGTCACCATCACGAACCACGACAAAAACGTGCCCCGCATTCCCAAGACGCGCGACGTGATGCAGTC
>CAZUPX010000428.1:0-8560 GCA_964622155.1 uncultured Planctomycetaceae bacterium
GTTCTGGAGCTTGATGAAATCGACCGCGGAATTTGGATTGGCAAACTGGGAATTTTCGCCCTTGCTCCACGTGCGGCCACCGTCGCGCGACTCGCTGCGGATGACGAAGCGTTTTGGGTTGGGCTCAAAATCGCCGCCGGGCCGGCAATAGGCGACCAGAAAGTCGTCGGTGATCCGCGCCGGCGCGGGCTGGAGATTGCCGTTCGGCGAAATGATGCGGTTCGATTCGGTCCACGTTTTTGTCTTGGAGTGGTATCGGAAGAAGAAGCTGCACGTATCCGCGGCGGTCCGCTCCCGGTCTTCGCCAGTCTCGTGATAGACGCCCAGCAGATAGTCGCCGTCCCCCAGCACGATCGGACGGCCACGGACCATCGAACCGAGCTCGAAGGCCAACACGTCGGAATCGGTCCACGTCTGGGCCCGGTCCCTGGAGAGCTTGTATTTAATGCGCGAGGTCGACCAGGTGGGTCCGTAATTAGTAACGTAGAACAGCCACACCACGCCATCGGGGGCTTGCCAGATGGCGGCATTGCCTTCGGAGCGATTGGGCGTGTCAGCGATAATCTTGGGGCGGGTCCACGCCTGGCTACCTTTGGCCAATCGCGAACCGTACACGGCCGTATCGCCCGCGTACTCCCCATCTCCGCCGTAGTAGACGACGTACAGATCGCCGTTGTCCAGCTCGGTGATCGACGGGGGGTGCTTGTACTTGCCGGGGATTTCAGGCCCGAAGAGCCGCTCGATCATAATATCGTCGGCGGCAACCGCGGGCGCGAACGGCGCCAGGCTGAGGATGATGGCGATCAGCCTTTTCGTCATCGTGGGGATCCTTTGAGAGCAAAAGGGGATTCGCATTGTAATGTGGGCCACTGGCGAATTCCACAAAAGGCGCAGCGGATACGGCACGGTGGTGCGCGCCCATCGCAGTGCTGGCCGCACGAGCTGTTGACGAAGCTCGTCTACAGCGGCTTCAACGAAGTGAACCTAGCCCAGCCCGGCGGCGTCCTGACGCCCAATGCCTACGGACCGGCGGGCGCGCCGCCGAATGTGCGGTATTAAACTTTGTCGGCTGCTCGGAGATTGCCGCTCCGAACCGTTCCGAAATGGCGCCTCAATTCGCCGCTGTCCTCGTGCGGAAAGACTGTCACTGTAAACTCCGCCTTGCCTGTCGGAGTCTCTGGGGGCAAGGTGAGCATGACTCGCCGGTCGGCCGAGACTTCCGCGCTTGTTCGAAACGTGATCATGATCCAAGAATCCTCCGTCACCGCACCGGTCAAGTTGCATTGAAAAAATTATAACATAGAGCAAGGCGGCCAACACCTAATCTTCATTTCAAATCTCCTCCGGCCAGCGGCAGGTTTCTTCGAGCGGTTGGCACCACCGGCCTCTCGTGAAGCTCGGCTACAGGAGCAGGGCAGGGGGATCACTTGCCGATTAGCATCCCACCGTCGACGATGAGCACCTGGCCGGTGACCATCGCCGAGCCGGTCACGAGGCTCATGATCGCAGCGGCCACGTCGCCCGGCTCGCAAACCTTTTCCAATGGGCACGCGTCTGCGTGGGTCTGCTTGGCTTTTTCGTAGGCTGGGCCAAGGCCCTGTTCGAGCCAACGACCGGTGATGAAGCCGGGAGCCACGGCGTTGACGCGAATGCGGGGCGCCAGCGTCCTGGCCAGGGCGATCGTCAGATTGTTGAGCGCGGCTTTCGAGGCCGTGTAGGGGATCGAGCTCCCCTTGCCCGCGAATGCGGCCACGCTGGTGACGTTGATGATCTGGCCGCCGCCGCCGGACAACATCGGTTCCCTGACTGCACGGGCACAGTGGAAAGGGCCGATCACATTGACCGCATAGATCCGCTGCCAATCCTCGTCGGTCACATTATCCAAGTCAGTCGCCAGCACAAATTTTGTCGTGCCGGCATTGTTGACCAGCAGGTCGACGCGACCAAAAGCCTTCACGGCCGCATCGACCATTTTGCGACAAGACGCGTCATCCGACACGTCGGTTTGGACGGCGAGCGCCTTGACGCCATGCTCCTCGATTTCGCCGGCCGTCCGCTCGGCGTCATCTCGCGAGCGCGAATAGTTGACCAGCACCGAACAGCCCTGGCGTGCCAGCTCGAGCGCCGTCGCCCGGCCGACCCCTGTCCCTCCGCCTGTCACAATCGCCGCCTTGCCTGCCAGTTGCATGGTGCGCTTCCAGTCGTGGTACTGCGGTGCAATTCGAACGCGAGTATCTTATCCGAGAAGGTGTCTCGCGCGAATCGGCCGGCGCGTGATGGCCGTGACTCGCTGGCAGGAGCCCCCTCACCCGGCCCCGGCGCGCCGGGGCCACCCTCTCCCATGACCATGCTGTGCATGGTGCCCCCAGAGGGACGAGCCGCGCTATCGCACGCGGCAATGGAAGCGGACGAGGCCGCCCTGGCCGGGACGCAATGGATCGGCAAACTCCCACCGCAGCACCAACGATTCGCCTTCGTTGGTTTCAGTGAAGAACTGGGCATCGCGGCTGCTTTGCGCGCTTTCGGGGACGTACTCCAGCCGCGTGGTGAGATTATCGATCAGCACGACCTTCTGGATCGTCTGGTCGCCGGTATTGTCGAAGCGGATCGTGAAGTCGACGACGTCGCCCGGCTGGGCAACCTTGGTCGAGGCGACCTTGAGCACGCGCAGACAAGGATGATTGGGCACATCAACTCGAAACGTCTGTTGAGCATTCTGTTCGCCCGTGGTGGCCACGGCCTGGCGTCCGTCGAGCACGACCTGCACGGCCAGGTCGTGCGACCAGGTGATGGCCGCGTCCACCGATACCGTGAGCCGGGCCTTTTCGGACTCTTCGAAGATGCCGCGGCGGATTGCCTTGAGATTCTCGTGTGGCGAGAAGCCCATGGCCATGGCCGCGATCGGCTGCCGGCTGGCTGCGGGCACGGCTCCTTCGTTGGTCTGCTCGATGCTGGACTGCTTGCTCCCGATCTCGCCTTCCGGCTGAACCGGCTGCATGGCTGTCGTCGCCAATTGGCCGTCCTGGTGCAGATATGGGCTGATGGGCCGTGCGACGCCGATCGGCTGGTCGCGCTGCTCGTTTTGCACGACGCTTGTCACTTTGCGGACCGCCGCGAACCGTGGCGCGTACAGGCACACCCGGTTGCTGGGCTCGATACAGGTGCGGCCGTCGATCGTGTCGTACACGGCCACCGTGTCGTCCAGCTCGAGACCTTGAACCTGCTTGCCGGCACCCACATTGACTTGAACATCGCGCTCGCCGCCATCGAACAGATATTCATCGCGCGGCCACGGGCCAGCGATGCCGGGCGGCGCCCACGGCGAGGCGTTGGTCATCGGAATTGGCAGTTCCACCTGTGGCAGATACTCGAGCGGCAGTGCCGCCGTCTTGTCAACGGCGCGAGCGACGGCACTCGCGGGCCGATTTTGAATCACAGCCTCGCTGGGCGGAAGCGGGATCTTACTCTGCGATACACTCCGGCACGAACACATCGCCAGCGTGGCAAGCGCCAAGGAGGCGACTCGCCAGCCGTAGTGCTCGCACACGCGAGCACGCGGGAATTGCTTGATCGATGTCATGGCGATGCCGGCCCCCGAAAGATCGGCACGCGCCGAGTCGAAGTCACGCTGGCTCGTCGCGCGCGACTCTTTTCGGCGCGTGCCAGCGGATCGATCCGAGGAAGCTGACCATCGGCCGGCTGGGCCGGCTTCCACCGGACCAATGGCGGCGAGCCGTACAGAAACGTCGCATCGGGGCCCTCGGCGTCCGGCAATCGACCGCCCAACCGCACGATCGCCATCGGCCGGCCGAGCGCGTCGGCCACATCCAGCGGGTTTTCACCCTCGGCCGCCTCGAAGTACGATTGCTCGTTGGGTTTCTGCGCAACCGGCAGCGCCATCTCGGGCTCTTCCAGGTACACAACCCTCGTCACGAACCGGCCGGACAGAGCCATTTCAAGCTCTTCCTGGGTCAGTTCGATTGGGATTGGAAACTTGAATTCCATCCCAATTGGCGGATAAATCCGATTGATGACTTCGATCGTCGGGTAAACCTCTTGGCCCTCTTGCTGCGGAATGTTGGTTACCCGCATGCGATAGACCGATCCGATCAACAAGCCAACTGAAAAAGGCGCTGGTTTGGGATCGTCGAATTGGCCCGTCTCGGCGGTTGAGATCATCGCGCCTCGGGGTCCGCGAATTTCGACCGGCTGGAAGTAGCTTGGCAATGGTCCGCCCCGCAGGAGTTGCGCGCTTCCAATCGCTCCCGGCGGCAAGCCGTCTTGGTGCTCGACATGTACCGCTGGGTCCGCAGCCCGCAGCAAAGCTGCGAAGCTCGACCCAACCAGCGCCACCACGATCACCCTGCGCGCAACTCGCGCCAGGCCGTGCGCCTGGCTGCGGAGCTTGTGGACCATTGTCATGGATCGTGTCATTCAACGCTTCCTCGGTTCCCTCTCCCGACACCTTGCATAGCACGTTCAACGGGAGAGGGAGTATTCGTTACTTTCTACTCGCAGTCGTTGGCATCGGGCACGTCGAAGGCGTGCTCATGCTTGTCGCCGATCGGCTGGTGGAAGATCACCGGCGGCATGTGCTTCTTCTCCTTGATGCCGACGTGGCTGACCGGTTTCGGATAGCTGAAGCCCGGCTCTTCCTTGACGTCAATCTTGAACTTGCGAACCGGCGCCGGAATGTGCAACTTCGTGTGATTGGCAATCACGTGCTTCTGCAAACCGGCGGGTATTCCCAATGGCACGTGCGGCGGACCGGGCAGACCAATCGGCGTGCCGCTCACGGGCATGCCATATTGCGGCGCCGTCACGCCAGCCACAAAGCCCGGCGGTGAACCCGCTGGCATCGAGCCGGTGATGCCTGGGAAGCACGAACCAGGACCGACGCCCGGCGCGCCTGGTATACAACACCCGCCACCGGGACCGCAGAGACTGCCGCCACCGGGCAACGGCATTGGACCTGCCATGCCGCTCAGCTCGGCTTCACCGCCGCCCGGCACTTCCAAATCCTTGTTGCCCACGCGGACGATCGCCAGAATGGCGCCGCGCCGATCGGCTTCGACGATCGGATCGATACCCGGATCAAGCCGTGTGCTGACCAGCGTCTCGACGCCAGCCAGCGCCAGCTCCTGAAACTCAGGGTCGGGCAGATAGATCACCTTGGTGACAAAGTTGCCCGACAACACCTGGTCGAAATCTTCTTCGGTGAATTGCGCCGGAATCGCGTTGTGCGCCAGGTAAGCTTCCGTACGCGGCGTCGGTGGACCGATCTCGAGCGTCGGGTACAACTCGACTCCTGGCCGGCCGGGAACATTGGTGACCTTCAGGCGATAGATGTTGCCCTGCGGAAAGTTGTGCCGGCCCGGTACGATTAATGGGTCGGAGTCGAACGCGCCCGGCTGGCCGACGTCCCAGGCCACCGCCATGCCCTCAGGACTGGTGAACGCGACCTGTGACGTGCTCACGATAGGAGACATCATTGGCGCCGTGGCCATGATGCCCGGTCCGGGACCGCCAACGCCGGGACCCGGCTCCATCAGCATTTGTGCCGGCGGCAAATTGTTGCGATGCGTGAATTTTCCGGCCGGCGGACGAAGGGTCGTGTTGTCGTTCAGCTCTCCGTACGGCGGGTGCAGAAAACAACCGCCGCTAGCAGCGACCATTGTTGTCGCCAATACAATCAAAGCAATACGCGATTTCATGTGTCCCCCAAACGGCGCCCGGCCGGAGTTCAACGGCCACAAAAGCCTCTGAACCGCATCCTTGCGCGAAAGCGCTTGTTGACTCGTCTTAAACTGCTCGCGGTCGGGCTCAATTCGGCCGCATGCCGGATTGAGATAGACGCTTTAGCAGCATCGCTTTACAATTCGCCCTCCCATGCGTCGTGTCACCTGCGGCTACGGCTGCGGTGCCGCGCTGTCCACGACGGGCCAACGGCCTGCGATGGCGATGTTAATGTTGGTCGGCGTCCTACAACCGGTTTCTTTGGCAAATCCGTTAAAACCCAAAAATGGAATCCATTTTGCCCATCTTGGCCTGCTTGGCTTGGCTGTGCATCAGCGCGAACTTGCAGGCCCAAGTGCCGCGAGGAAATCAGAGCGCTCAACCAACCCCTCAGCAAGCAACCGGAGTAGGGGCTGACAGCACTTCGGGCAACGTATTGCTCCGACACGTGTCGGCGACTCTCAACAACCAACCGTCAATTGCGGCCAAGGTTCGACAAAAAGTCGATCTGTTGGGCCAGGGTTTGTTTGGCTCAGGGATCTACTTGCAGCAGGGCAGGGGACCGACGCTGCTCTTGCGTTTCGACTTAACGCTCCAGACCGCCGGACAGCCGAGTACGGTGCAGCAAATCTGCGACGGCTCAAACCTGTGGCTCACCGAGCAGATTGGCGGCCGGCAGAGCCTTTCGCGTGTCGACGTCGCTCGCCTGCGGCGCGCGCAACCGAAATCACCCACCACGCCCCTGACGTCGGTTTGGCTCGCGCTGGGCGGATTGCCAAAACTGATTGTCACTATGGAAGATTCGTTCGACTTCGGCTCGGTCAGCAAGAGTCAACTCGACCGACTGCCCGTCTGGACCCTCGAGGGACAATGGAAACCGGAGGCCCTGAGAAGGCTGCCGGAACAGAAGAGTGCCATCGACAACGCGGGGAAAGTGGACCCCGCGAAACTTGGGCCGAACTTCCCGGATCGCATCGTTCTCTACGTGGGTTGCGATGACCTGTTTCCATATCGCTTTGAGTATTGGCGCAAGGATTCAACTGGAGCCGCCGCGGTGAATGACCGCGGCCGCCTGTTGGTCGTGATGGAGTTCTACGAGGTGCGGCTCGGCGGAGCGCTCGATACCAGGCATTTTGCGTTTCAGCCCGGCGAGACCGAACCGCTCGACCTGACGCAATCGTTCCTCGACAAGCTCGGGCTTGAAGAAGGGGGAGCGCCGACCGGAACGAATCAGAACTCGCCCTCGCGCCGCTGACCCTTCTCCCCTCGCGGGAGAAGGGGGCGCGCAATCGTCAGTGTCGCGCCAGCCGGCTTGCGACTCGCAGTGCCTCGATCATCCCGGACGATTCGGCCCGTCCTTGCCACGCCAGGTCGAAGGCCGTGCCGTGGGCCACGCTGGTACGGATGATCGGTAACCCAAGGGTTACATTTACGGCCTGGTGCATCGCCAACAGCTTGATCGCGATGTGTCCCTGATCGTGATACATGGCCACGACGGCGTCGAACTCGCCATCGTGTGCGCGGCGGATCAGAGTGTCGGCCGGCAGAGGGCCGGTCAGGTCGAGCCCTTCGGCTCGTCCGTGCTCGACGGCCGGACGAATCATGGTCGCCTCCTCGCTGCCGAACAAGCCCTCCTCGCCTGCGTGCGGATTCAAAGCGCACACGCCGATCCGCGCCCCAGAGCCTTTGAGCTCGGTCATGATGCGGGACACAAGTCGCGACTTGACCAAGATCGCTTCCTCTGTCAGTGACGCGAACACATCGGCGAGTGCCATGTGCAGCGTTACGTGGACGATCGCGAGTCCCGCTGGTCCGCGCGCCTGGCCGCCAGGACCGAGGTACAACATCATGGCCACGTCTTTGACACCGCACAGATCACCGAGCAACTCGGTATGGCCCGGATATCGATGCCCGGCGCGT
Organism: uncultured Planctomycetaceae bacterium; assembly: GCA_964622155.1. Classification (GTDB taxonomy): domain Bacteria; phylum Planctomycetota; class Planctomycetia; order Pirellulales; family PALSA-1355; genus CAZUPX01. The sequence continues at coordinate 7,657 of CAZUPX010000428.1, forward strand.
GCCAGAGCCGACTTGCTCAAGGGCGCGGTAGTTAGCGCATCCACGCGGCGGTCAATTGTCAGGTGGGCCGCGACAAGTAAGGCGTCGTAAGCAGCCTGACCCGCGCGAGAATCGACCGTGCCTGGCGCAACGTCGAGCACGTCGTCGCGGCCAGCCGGCAGACACGGAATCAACCCGCGCGAAGGCTGCGCCTCTTCGGGCGAATTGATCTCTACAACCTCGGCGGAAGTGTTCAGCAATTGCACCGCCCTGCGGACAATTTCCGGGTGTCCTACCACGAGCGGCGCGCAGAACTCGTGCACGGCGCCATTTGACCAGGCGCCGACAATTATTTCAGGCCCGATGCCGGCTGCATCGCCGAGCGTAATTGCGATCCGTGTTTTTGCCATGCTTCGATTCTAACCGACTCGGTCGCGCGAATCATGAGGCCAACGGCTCACAGCGGCTCAGCGTCACCATAGGAAGGGGACCAGTCGCGCTCGAGTCGCGGCACAATAGGCGTCGTAGCCGCTCAGATGCAGGCGGAGGAACCGCTCCTCATCCAACAACCGCAGGACGAACGTGATGAGCAGGCCGGTCGCGGGCAGCAGCCCCCATAGCGAACCCAAGGCGATCGGAGTGAAGAAAAACATCACCAGCCCGCCAGCGTACATCGGGTGGCGAACAAATCGGTAGGGCCCGGTCGAAACGACCACCTGCTCGTCGTTGACTTCAATGATGCTCGACGCATAACTGTTCTCTCGAAACACCAATGTCGCGATAAAGAATCCAAGGATGACGAAGACGTCGGCCAGAATCACGGCAAAGGGTGGAATGTGCGACCAGTGAAAACGACGATCGAGCGACGCCACGAGGAACAACAGGACCACGAACACGCTGGCAAACAACTGGATGATCTTTTGTC
>CAZUPX010000429.1:0-7315 GCA_964622155.1 uncultured Planctomycetaceae bacterium
CACGCCCAGTTTCGCCAAAGTCGAGTGGCTACGCGTGCCGCAGACGCTGTTCGTCGCGATGGCTTACCAGCAGTTGGGCAAGGCCGACGAAGCCAAGAAGTATCTCAAGATCGCCCAGCAAGCGCACGACGAGCTGACGCAACGCCAGAAAGACGCCGCCAGCGACCCCGCCTCGGGGAGCGTCCTCGACCCGACAACCTGGCAATGCAAAATCATGCTCGCGCAACTGCGCCGCGAGGCCGAGTCGCTCATTGGCGGCACCGCCAGCGCGAATCAGCAATGATGATGGTTCCTCGGCTGGTTTCCGACCGGGTTCGTTTATCCTTGGGCGGCTAGTTAGTGCTGCGTTCGATAATTGCTTGACACACCTCTGGGGGCTGTTATACTCGTTGTGGGGGGTAAGGATTGCAACTCTGCGACGTTGCGTGGGGACGAATCCGTGCAAGAAGTCGCCGTAGTTTGCCCTGTCATCGTACGCAAGAGCGACACTCCTTGAATCAGAAGGCTCGCTACTGAGCAACTCGTTTTTGTCAGGGTCGATTTCCAACCGATCGTCTCTTGAATTGCTCCGTTGTTGGGAGGCCTTCTCATGCAATCAGTTTCCACGCGCGTTTTCGCGCGCAGCCAGCGTTGTTGGGTGCCACTCGCAAGGCGCTCCGTGTTTGCCGTTTCTGTCTGCCCCACCGCGTTGACATCGCTCGTCCTATTGCTGGCCGTCATCAATGGGGTCAGCCACGCGGTGCCCGTGTCACCTTATCCGTGGCCTGACAATTCGGTATTGCCAATTCTCTTCTCGCCCACCGATTGGTCCACGTCCAGCGCAGATGTGCAGCAAGAGGCGGCCTCAATCCGAACGGCAATGACCGAGATCCAGCAATTCTACGCAGACAGTCTCGGTGGGCGAACGTTCCGACTAAACAGCCTTGAGGTCGTTCAGGCGAACGGCCCCAAAGAGAATTACGGGATTTCCTGGAACGGCGGCAACATTTACACAGACGGTGTAGACATTGTAGGAAATGTCGAAGCGGCCGTCGTGGAGGAGTTACATAATCGCGGTTACCCCACTCCGCCGGGGCAGAACGAAAGCGGCTACAGCGTGCTCATTTTTGTTAAAGGAGCCGGGGGCTGGGCAGGCGGACGCGAGTTTCCTGCTGCCGACGGCGGCTGGGCAATCCTTGGCGATTGGTGCATTGATAGCCTTAACGGCGAAGTGACCGAGGGTGCTTATTGGTGGTCCGGTCGACGACTTCAAATTGGCGCTGCAGCGCACGAACTGGGCCACACGTTCGACCTTCCCCATCCTGATGCCTACAACGGCAATTGGGAAACAACGATAATGGGACACTGGTGGAACTATCCAAATCTTGGCTTCAACCAATGGGAAGTCGACCGGCTGTTTGCCGGAAAACAATCGTTCTTCGTGCCGGAACCTTCGGCACTCGCGCTTTGTGCATTCGGGATGGGGGCGTTTATCCTGGTCGGACTGCGCCGACGGACACAAGCGTGAACCGGCACTCGTCGGGGCGTCTACATGAGGAAAGTAACCGCGGGACGGCACGACCGGCCTTTGATGACTGGCGCACGACTCGCTCTTGTCTTCACGTGTGCCGTGTTATTTCTGCGATCGACTTCCACGCTCGGCGGCGAGCTGGAGCGGCTGAAGTACAACCATCCGGGCCTGGTGGTCGATTTGGGCGTGGGGCTGTGGGCGTGGCCGGTCCCGTGCGATGCCGACGGGGATGGGGACTTTGATCTGATCGTGGCCTGCCCGGACAAGCCGTCCAACGGAGTGTGGCTGTTTGAGAATTCCGGCGGCGACATTGCCAAAAACAAGTTTCCGATATTCAATCCGGCGCGGCGATTGAGCGCGGCGGTCCATTACGTGATGCCCAGCTATCTCGACGGCGCGCTGCGCGTGTTGACGCCGGGCTTCGAGTATGCGGACTTTGCTTCGCGCGGGCTGGAGCGGCCGAAGGAGATCCGCGGATTCGAGCCCGCGCGTGGTGCCGACTCCTCGCGCGGCGCTGCCCCCTCACCCGCTCCCGGCGCGCCGGGACCACCCTCTCCCACGAGGGGCGAGGGGAGACGGCAGGCCGGAGGCGGGAGGCCGGAGGTCGGAAAGAAAGCAACTGGTGCGTCGTCCCTCCCGCCTCCGGCCTCCGGCCTACCGCTTGGTTCGCAGCACGCGGATCCCAAGGAGATTCACATTCCGCGCGGCACGGCCAAAGGGGGCCGGGCATCAAAGATCCGACACAATCAATGGCGATACGCCGACTACGACGGAGATGGCCGGCTCGACCTGGTCGTGGGCATCGAGGATTGGAGCGACTACGGCTGGGACGATGCGTACGATTCGAGCGGCAAGTGGACCAACGGCCCGCTGCACGGTTTTGTCTATTGGCTGCGCAAAGTCGGCGCGGCCGCCGACCCGCGCTTCGATGAGCCACGGCTTGTTGAAGCGGCGGGCAACCCCGTCGACACCTACGGATGTCCGACGCCGAACTTTGCCGACTTCGACGGCGACGGCGACCTGGACCTGTTGTGCGGCGAGTTTCTCGACGGGTTCACGTACTTCGAGAATGTCGGGACGCGGCAAGAGCCGCGCTACGCGGCCGGCAAGCGGCTGCGCGCCCCCTCACCCGTCTCGCTCCGCTCGCCACCCTCTCCCACGAGGGGAGAGGGAAGGCCAGACGCTGGAGACCGGCGGCCGGAGGTCGCAACGAATGAACCCCGTCCCTTCTCCCTCCGGCCTCCCGCCTCCGGCCTCCCGCCTGAACTCCAGATGGACTTGCAGATGATCGTGCCGATCGCGTTCGACTGGGACCGCGACGGCGATCTTGACGTGGTCGTGGGGCAGGAGGACGGGCGGGTAGCTTTGGTCGAGAACACCGGCAAGCTGACCGCCCAACGCGTGCCGGAGTTTCTTTCGCCCCGGTTCTTTCAGCAGCAGGCCGATGAGCTGAAGTGCGGGGCGCTGGCCACTCCAGTTGGGTTCGATTGGGATGGCGATGGCGATACCGACATCGTCTCGGGCAACACGGCCGGCTACATTGAGTGGTTCGAGAACTTGTCTCCGGCTGCGCGGGCAAATGACCGTCCTTCTCCAGCCGAATCCACGGTTCGCCGGGCTCCCGCTGGTCGCCCTGGTTCAGTAGCCGCGCGAAGCGTAATAGGCGGCCCGCGCGTCGCCACTCCCAAATGGGCCGCCCCGCGGCGGCTCGAAGCCGGTGGGCGCGAGTTTCGCGTGATGGCCGGTCCGAGCGGCGGCATTCAGGGCCCGTGCGAAGCGAAGTGGGGTTACACCACGCTGTCGGTGGCCGATTGGGACGCCGACGGACTGCCCGACATCGTTTTCAACTCTATTCTTGGCCGCGTCGGTTGGCTGCGAAACATCGGCACGCGCACGTCACCGCGCTTGTCGGAGGCTGAGCCGATCGAGGTCGTGTCGAACGGCCCGCCGCCAAAACCGGCCTGGACGTGGTGGACGCCGCGGGCGGGAGAACTGGCGACCCAATGGCGGACGACTCCTGTCGTGTTCGACTTCAACGGCGACGGACTGGCCGACCTGGCGATGCTGGACGACGAGGGATATCTGGCGTACTTCGAGCGCGCGAAGCGCGGCGAGCGGCTTGTTCTGCTGGCGCCTCGACGAGCATTCAGCGACGAGCAGGGTCAGCCGCTGCGGCTGAACGACAAGCGGGCCGGCGGCAGCGGTCGTCGCAAACTGTGCGTCACCGACTGGGACGGCGACGGCAAGTTCGATTTTCTCGTCAACTCGCGCAATGCGAATTGGCTTCGCCAGATTGCAAACGTCAATGGTTCGTGGACCCTGCGCGACATGGGACCACTGGCCGACGATAACATCGAAGGGCACGACGTGAGTCCAACCACCGTCGACTTCGACGGCGACGGTGTGCCCGATTTTCTGGGGGGCGCCGAGGACGGGCGGTTCTATCTGCTGGGCAATACGAGCCAGCGTTGAGTGCAATTCGATGGCATTCCGGCACGATACACGTAGCTGCAACTCGGGTGGCTCAGACGCCGCGCACGGCGTCTGAGTGCCGCTAGGCACACGAGGCTCGAGCGCTCGCCGACAGCACCGTGTATCGAGTGCCTCCCGTAGCTGACGCTACCCAGACGCACTTCATGCGTCTGAGCCACCCCGCCGACTCGATCAGGACTCCCACAGTCCTTGCACCGCGCCGACGATCAGAATCACCAGGCCAACGGATGACAGGACGACGTTCAGTCCGCCCAGGTAATACCCCACGGAGCGCTCGGCGAATTCATCGCGCACGCCTTGCAGCCAGTTGAGCATGTCTTTCGTACCCAGCACGACGCTGGACGCAACCAGCAATAGCGCAGCGACTGTCTCGGTCGTCGACGACAGCGGCGACAGGTCGAGCGCCCACACCAGTCCCAGCAGCATGGGCCCCTGCATCAGCGCTCCCATGTGCGCCAGCACGAGATACTTGGGAGCATCGGGCGACCGCAACCGCACGCTGGACAACATCAGGCCGTTAAGAAATCCGTAGGCCAGGTTCGCCAGTCCGCCGACAATCAGAATCTTGGACGCGAGATCCACCTTGGCACCTCCGTTTCCTCAAGTTCACCGGGCCCGCGACTCGCCAAAGGAGAGAGTATGCGTGCTGTTTCTTTCCTCACAGCGGCCCTGATTCTGGCTCGGCGAGTTGGGTTGGTCAACGCACGGCGCACGGGTGCGGAATTGAGCGCACTTAGGACGACTGGTATACTCGCTCGTTGCCCCGTCTCGATGCCGCCAACGGACTTGGTTATGAACCAGTGCCTTGACTCAACGAGCGAGTGCGCCCATCAATCTGCTGTATGATGCATCAGTCTGAAAGCAAGCCGGCGTCGCGTTCATCGCGCTCGTTTGCGTCTTGCAACTATCTCGCCGCTAGACACAAAGCAACATGAGACTCGCAGGCAAAGTGGCGATCGTCGTGGGGGCCGGGCAGACGCCGGGCGACACTATTGGCAACGGCCGGGCGACGGCAATTCTGTTTGCGCGCGAGGGAGCCCGCGTGCTGGTAGTCGACCGCGACATCGCCAGTGCCCGCGAAACTCAGGCGATGATCGAGCGCGAGCGCGGAGCCGCCAGCGTCTTCGAGGCCGACGTCACACTCGACGGGGCGTGCCGTGCGATGGTCGAGGCGTGCCTGGCCACGTACGGACGAATCGACATCCTGCATAACAACGTCGGGATTGGCAGCGGCGATGCCGAGCTGGTATCGCTCGACGAAGAGGCCTGGGACGAGATTTTGCGCGTCAACTTGAAGAGCGCGTTTCTGCCGTGCAAACATGTCTTGCCGGTCATGCGCAATCAGGCCGGCGGCGCGATCGTCAACATTTCGTCCATCGCGGCGGTGGCCGCCGCGATCGAGTTAACCGCCTACAAGGTCTCCAAGGCGGCGCTGAACGCGCTGACGCACGCGGCCGCCATGGCCAATGCCCGCTACGGAATTCGCGTCAACGCGATCATGCCGGGCTTGATCGAGACGCCCATGGCAATTGAAACGATTTCGCGAAATCGTGGCATTTCGAAGGAAGTTTTGATTCGCGAGCGCCACGCGCGCGTGCCCCTGGGCGGCCGGATGGGCACTGCCTGGGATGTCGCGCACGCAGCGCTATTTTTGGCCTCGGACGAAGCAAAATTCATCACTGGCGTCATTCTGCCGGTCGATGGCGGGCAGAGCGCTAGAATCGGTTGAGTCGCGCCCGACATGACCGTACACGTTTCAAGCGGAGCTCGATATCATGTATCACTTCAGTTTGCTTCTTGTATCCATCGTGCTGTGTATGGCGGCAATCGGCGGTGACTCGCGTGAAGAGCGTGCCAGCCCATCGGCCAAACGATCCCAAGTAAATCTCGCAGACAAACGAGGAGAACCGATGACGACCCCGAGTAGCGGCGCCGATAGGACCGCGCGGCGAGCGAGTGGACCGCGATTGCCCCAACCTCGTATCGAGCCGGTCCAGAAAGAAGCCTGGACGCCCGAGCAGAAGGAGATCCTGGAGCCGTTGGAGCGTACCGGGCGGCTTTACAACGTTTTCAAGACAATGGCCAATCATCCTGACCTGGCCAACGACTGGATGACCTTTGCCACGTACATTCTGCGGCGCAACTCGCTGCCAGTCCGCGAGCGCGAGATCCTCATCCTCCGCATTGGTTGGCTGTGCAAGGCCGAGTACGAATGGGGCCAGCACGTACGGCTCGGCAAACGTGCCGGCCTCACCGACGATGACATTCGGCGCATTAGCGAGGGTCCGACGGCGGCAGGCCTGGCGGACAACGATCGCTTGCTGTTGCGAGCGGCCGACGAGCTGCACGACGATGCCATGATCAGCGATGCGACCTGGAACGCGCTCGCGAAAACGTACAACACGCAGCAGATGATGGACCTGGTGTTCACTGTCGGCCAATACAACCTGGTCTCGATGGCGCTCAACAGCTTTGGCGTGCAGCTCGATGAGGGTCTGGAAGGATTCGGCAAGTGAAACTCCTGGGTGCTACGGGCGTCACTTCTTCGTGGCGCAGCGACCTTGCGGATTGACGCTTGAGGGATACTCTTGCCATGCCTCGCAATCGAACGACGAAATCGAGCTCGTCCGATCGGAAGTCTTCTCGGGTGATGTCCCAGCGCTCGCGACCCGTGCGGTCCAAAGCTCGCCCGCTGGTTCGTGCTGCGTTGGCGGTAAGCCTCGACGGTTACATTGCCGATATGCGCGGAGGAGTCGAGTGGCTCAATCCGTTTTTCTCGCCGGAAATGGACTTTGCAGGCTTCATGGCCACGATTGGGGCCACGCTCATGGGCCGTAAGACGTTTGCCGCAGCCATAAAACTCGGCATGCCGCCCGGATCGTCCGAGCAACCCGCGATCGTCTTGACGCACCGGTTGCTTCGCGGCGCTCCGGCGGGATTCGAAGCTTTCGGCGGTGATGTTTGCGAGTTGGTCGAACGACTGCGCCGCGGGCTGGCCGGCACTGGCAAGGACATCTGGCACATGGGTGGTGGCGAGTCGATCGACACGTTCCTGGCAGCCGGTCTGATCGACCGCCTTGAACTGAGCGTGATACCGGTCCTACTGGGCGAAGGCATCCCCTTGTTCCCGCCCCACTCGCGCGGCCTGAATGGCTGGAAACTGACGCACAGCCGGGCGCTGACGAATGGCGTTGTCGAACTTCACTACGAATCCGCGAAGCGACGATAGCGCCAGACTGGCCGAGAGGACTACCACGGTTCGTAACAATCGTAATTTCGCTGCGCCTTGATTTTGCCGTCGGCGAATTCGAG
>CAZUPX010000430.1:0-1595 GCA_964622155.1 uncultured Planctomycetaceae bacterium
AGTCCTCGCGCCAGCCTAAAGAGGCTGGTTTCACCGCTTGGGCATCGCAAAAGGCGTGAAAAAACCGCCTTGCGGAGGTTCTGCGTGCTCGATCCCCGAGCCTCGTGGGCGTGTGAATCGCTTTGTCCCCGAAAGCTGGATGTGAATGCGTTGCGCTCTGGGGCCTTCAGCGCATTGCACTTGCCACGCCGTTGGCCGTTGGTGAGCGAGACCGCACTGGCGGATGGGCGATTTGGCGCGCTCGCGACGATGCGCGCTCGGAGACGCACCATCTGGTGGCATGGCTTCGGCAGCGAATGAGATTGTTGCAATGATTCGACCTGGCATTAGCGGCGGTGGCACGCGAACTGCGTATCAATACCGCATAGCGCGTTGCCCGTCGCTTTGGCCCACGACTTGCACGCTGGGGTTGACAAAAGGAGATTCCTGCCATGACGACCTGGATTCTGGTCAGCGACGCCAGCCGGGCCAAGCTGTTCTCCACGGAGCTGCGCGAGGACCCTTGGTCGCTGGTCGAGGAGTTTGCCCACCCCGAGGGCCGGGAAATGTCCCGCGAGATCTCGCCGTCCTCGCCTCCCGGTCGCATGCGCCAATCGAAGGCGCCCGGTGGACGCCAAACCGCGGTCGAGCCGCGCACCACGCCCAAAGAGGCCGAAGCCCTGCGCTTTGCCCAGCACCTTGCCAACTATCTGGAAGTTGCGATCGCCAAACGGGAACTCGATCATCTCGTGCTGGTTGCGCCCCCGCACTTTCTTGGGAGGTTGCACGGCACACTCGGCCCTCAGGCGGTCAAACATCTGCGGGCGACGGTCGACAAGGACTTGAGCATGTTCCAATCCGCTGAGATTCGCCAGCGACTTGTTGACAGCGTGTTCCAGCTCAAGCCCCCCGCGCCTTGAGAAGCGAGCGCGGGGCCATAAGATCGAACAGCAATCCGCAGCCGGGTGAGTGCTATTGCCAGCGCAGCTTGCCCGACACACAATCTCGTGCCAGCCACTCAATTCTGTCGAGCCTTCGGTTCGATGTAATCGCTGTCGTCCTCACCAGTTGCAGCCCAGTCGATCGAGTGCCGCGGAGTTGAGTCGTGGTCGAAGGAAAACTCATTCGAGTCGCGCTGGCGCTCGTGCTGGGGTTTGCCGCTTGCGGCCCCGCCGTTGCGCAGGAAGGCATCGTTGATTCGCCGGAGGAGCCGCGAGGCGAGGAACTCGAAACCGATCGCGACTCGTTCACGCCGGCCACGACGACGGCGGGGCCTGGCGCCACGATCGTCGAAGCCTCGTACTCCTTCATCGATAACCGCATCGGTCCGGAGGCGCATAGCTTTCCGGAAATGCTTGTGCGCCGCGGAGTTGCTGACTGGGCCGAATTGCGACTGGGCTGGAATTACGAGGCCGGAGGGCCAGGCGCTGTCTCAGGCGGCGAAGTCGGGGGCGAAGACCTCATGCCGGAGCAGGAGGCGCGAATTCTGTATGGGGCGAAAATTCTAACGTCACGCCCTTCGGGCTGGCTGCCCGAGAGCGCGCTGATCGCTCAGGGGTACACGCCTACCGCCGGACCGTCGAATCTGTCGACCGTTACCGTGGGCGAAGTATTTG
>CAZUPX010000431.1:0-1796 GCA_964622155.1 uncultured Planctomycetaceae bacterium
TGAGGGATCGGCAATGGTGGTTGGATGGAGGTGCAATGTACGCGGCGCCGAGCCGGTTTTCCAGTCGCGCCGATGTCGCCGCACAGGATACTAGCCCCGCGGAAATCGTCACTCGCGCGTGTCAGGTTGGCACGCTTGCCACGCACGTATCTAGCGAATAAAACAAGGACTTTCGGCCCGGGCAAGCGCGGTCGAGCCTCTTACTTATCGGGCAATCGCCGAACCGTACACTCGCACCGGGAAACACGGCTTGCTCAATTCGGAGCCCTTACGCACGCCATGGCAACTGCAACTACGAAAGCTCTCAAGCGTGACAATGTCGACAAGGCTCTTTCCAAGGCGCTCGACGCGGGCGGGGGACTGCTCCGTCTGACGCCCACCTGGGTGCCGCGCAGCTTTTTGCACCCCGGCAAGCGAATCAAACTGGCGCCGGGCGATTGGTATGCTTTCGGGGCACACCGCGGCGGCATCGACGAGCGATGGTTTGCCAGTACCACCGAGGCGGCCAACGAAAACCGCACGCCCGACGAAGGCTTGAGCTATGTCACGTTTGGCGGCCAGCGTTTCACGCTGGCCGACGCCGTGGCCGAGGCCGGCGCCTCGCTCATCGGCAAGGCAATGTTCGACAAATACAAGCGCTGGCCCGTGTATTCGAAATTCTTCGACAACATGGGCCCCATCCCGCATCACATGCACCAGGGTTTCAGGCACGCGGCCCTGACTGGCCAGCAGGGTAAGCCCGAGAGCTATTACTTTCCCCCGCAATACAACAACGTCGACAACAACTTCGCCTACACCTTCATGGGACTGGAACCCAACACCACCAAGGCTCAGGTGCGAAAGTGCCTGGAGAATTGGCACAAAGGCGACAACGGCATTCTGGACTTGTCGAAAGCGTATCGACTGCAGCGCGCCACCGGCTGGCTAATTCCGCCTGGCGTGTTGCATGCCCCGGGGTCGCTGTGCACATATGAGCCGCAGTGGGGCAGCGACGTGTTTGGTATGTTCCAGTCGCTGGTCGAAGGCCGCGAAGTGCCCTGGTCGCTGCTGGTTAAGGACGTGCCCAAGGACAAGCACCAGGACCTGGACTTCATCATCGAGCAGCTCGACTGGGAGAAGAACGTCGACACGCACTTCAAGGAGCACAACTATCTGGAACCGATTGACGACAAAACCCGCAGCGGTTCGGGATATTCCGACCGCTGGATCGTCTACGGCACGATCGACGGCTCGCAGTTGTTTAGCGCCAAGGAACTGACGGTCGAGCCGGGCGCCAAGTGCACGCTGCAAGACCCCGGCGCCAGCGGCTGGATTACCGTGCAGGGGCGCGGTCGAATGGGCAAGCTCCCGCTGCAAACGCCAGCCATGATCCACTTCGGCCAGGAGACCGAGGACGAAGTGTTCATCAGCCACGAAGCCGCCACCGCGGGCGTGGAAGTGGAGAACACCGGCAGCGAGCCCTTGGTCGGACTGCGCTACTTCGGCCCCGACGCGCACGGCAGTTTGCCGAAGGTCGGCGACCATACGAAGTAGGGGTCAGGGGCCAGGGGCTGGGGACTGGTAAGGAAGACAAACACACGACCGCAAGATCAAATGTAAATCAGCGACCAACTCCAAACCCAACTCTCAACCTCCGATTCCATCCCCTGGCCCCTGGTCCCTATCCATGAACACATTTCCCAAACTTCACAATGCGGCGTGGCCGGGTGTCGTCGGCAAAGGGCCCGACTCCGAGCCGCCGATCGAACTCGACACGATGCTCGATCTGACTGCGGCGGCCGAGATCGACGGCGTGA
>CAZUPX010000432.1:0-2198 GCA_964622155.1 uncultured Planctomycetaceae bacterium
GCTGAGAGGCTTAGCCTGCAACTCGCGCAGCGGCTTGCGGTGTCGAGGTGTTTCAATTCGTGGCCGGCTTGCTGCAGCGATTCGAGCTGTGGCAAGAGGTCGTCCCCCTCGATGTGCAGGACCTTGGCCTTGAGGCCCAGCCGATCGACGAGTGCCCGCAGCTCCGCGGTGAGTCCCGATGGGTTGAGGCCGCCGGCATCGGTAACGATCTTGATGCCTCGGTCTAGCGCCTCACCCAGCACGTCTTCCATCTGCCGCAAAAACGTGACCGCGTACCCGCGCGAGGCTTCCTTCTGACGAGCCTTCCACAGGATCATCATCGTCAGCTCGGCCAGGTAGTCGCCGGTCAGAAAGTCGATCGGTCCGCCGGTGACCATCTCTCGGGCCGCCGACAGCCGGTCGCCGTAGAAGCCGGAACAGTTTGCGATTCGCAGTGGAGTGGACATGGCTGGGCCTATTGGTACTGACGAAGAAAGATTAACCACAAAGGCACGAAGGACACAAAGGAACGACATAGAAATTTTGCATTCGTCATATCATGCTTCGTCCTTGGTGCTCTTTGTGTCTTTGTGGTTAAACTCCTTGTCTTTCCTTCGACTTACAAAGTCTCCTCAATCACGGCCAGCACCGTGCCGCCGTCGACGTGGTTGCCGGCTTCGACGTGGATTTCGGCGATGCGGCCCGACAGCGGGGCGGAGATCCAATGAAAGACCTTCATCGAATCGATCACCAGCACCACGTCGCCCGCGGTCACCGTGTCACCTTTTTTTACCCTGACTTCGTTCACCACGCCAGGCAGCGGCGCCACCAGCGACCCGGCCACGGCTTCCTCTTGCGGGATGGGAAACCGCGGAAACTCAACGAGCGTTGAAGCGCCCAGCGGACTATCGACGTAGAAAGTGTCGCCGACCTGATGCACGTCGTAGGCTCGCTGGACGCCCTCGACGGTCAACTGAACCTGTTCGGACGTTGCGGCGTCGCAAACCACATTCGACAGCTCGCTGCCATCAACGCGCAGTTGCAGGCGATCGCGAGCGAAGCGGTATTCGACCGCGATCTGGCCGGCACTGCCCTGGAAGCGAGTCTGTTGAAACTGCGAGGGATTGTTTCGCCAGCCCGACGGTGCGGCAGCGAGTGATTTTGCCTCGCGCCTTCGCCGGGCTTGCGACGCCAGGGCCGCAACGGCGGCGTGCAACCGCTCGACGTGCTCGTCGCCCAACGGCGCCGCCAACGTCGCGACGTCGTGCCGCTCGAGAAAATGCGTGTCGGTCTGGCCGTTCTGAAAGTCCGGATGCTCGAGCACGCGCACCAGCAGCTCGCGATTGGTGCGCAAGCCGTGGATGTGTGCCCGTGCCAGAGCATGGCTCAGACGCCGGGCGGCTTCCGTTCGCGTGGAAGCGTGAACGATGACCTTGGCCAGCATCGAGTCGTAGTACGGCGAGACTACTGCCGTCTCGCCAACGGCCGATTCCAAGCGCAGCCCCGGTGCCTCTGGAACCCGAAAGCGGTGCAGCTTTCCGGCCGAAGGCAGCCAGTCATGCCGCGGGTCCTCGGCATACAACCGTGCCTCAATGGCATGGCCGTGCTGTGTGGCTTCACGAACCTCGGCCGGCAGCGGCTCGCCCGCGGCGACCAGGATTTGCAGCCGCACCAGATCGAGACCGGTAACACATTCGGTCACGGGGTGCTCGACTTGCAGGCGCGTGTTGACTTCCAGGAAGTAGAACTTGCCGTCGGGCGTCAGCAGAAACTCGAAGGTGCCCGCGTTGACATACCCAATTTCCTTGGCGCCGCGCACGGCCGCGGCGGTCATCGTGCGGCGCAGCTCGTCATCGACTGCCACTGACGGGGACTCTTCGATGATCTTTTGATGCCGCCGCTGGATTGAACACTCGCGCTCGAACAGGTGCGCGACGTTGCCGTGCACGGCGCCGAAGATTTGAATCTCGATGTGTCGGGCCGCTTCAATGTACGGCTCGACGAACAGCGACCCGTCGCCAAAGGCATTCTGAGACTCGCGCCGCGCGACGTCGACCAGCGACGCAAAGTCGGCCGCCGAACGCACGATGCGCATGCCTCGGCCTCCGCCGCCCGACGATGCTTTGATCAGCAGCGGCCAGCCCAGCGACTCAGCCTGGCGCAACACCTGGTCGGCCGACTGGTTGCCGACCTCGATGCTCGGCAGCAGCGGCACGTCG
>CAZUPX010000433.1:0-6379 GCA_964622155.1 uncultured Planctomycetaceae bacterium
GACTGTCGAGCCCCGACCCCTTGGCGCTCGACTGCGAGGGCGAGGTTGTATTGTTTACCGGGCGAATCGATCGGATCGACGTCGGCTCAATCGCCGGCCACGCCGTGTTCAACGTCATTGACTACAAAAGTGGCAGTTCGAGGCGCGCCAGCCCTAAAGCTGTCATGAGCGGCACGGCCCTGCAATTGCCTTTGTACGCCTTGGCAGCCGAGCAGATTCTGGCACATAAGGGGGCGGTGCCAATGCGGGCGGCCTATTGGCACGTCGCCGGTCGCGGCTGCCAGACGGTGATCGAGTTTCACGACCACTCTGACGGCTCGCTGCTCCAAAGTGACCAATGGAGGGAGTTGCAACGACAATTGCGGCAACAGATACGTGGGCTCGTTCAGGGAATTCGGCAGGGTCAATTTCCCATGCACAGCGCCGACGAAAAATGTACCAGTTGGTGTTCGTACAGCACGCTGTGCCGCGTCAATCAGGTTCGGGCATTGGAAAAGGAGTGGCAGACCCCCAGTGAGGAGCCGAAGTGACGACCGCCCCAGCCGACCGCCCCTCGCGCTTCACGTCCGAGCAGAGCCGCGCGATCGAGACGCAGCATGTCTCGGTGTCACTGTCGGCCGGGGCGGGCTGCGGCAAGACGTTTGTTTTAACCGAGCGGTTTTTGTCGTGTTTCGATCCGGACCGCCCTGGGTCTCTGTCGCCCAGCGACTTGAGTCGGGTCGTGGCGATTACGTTTACGGATCGGGCGGCACGCGAAATGCGCCAGCGCGTGCGACTGAAGTGTTATGAGCGGCTGGAGGGGGCCGACACACCCGAACGGATCGAGCATTGGACGGCCCTGCTGCGCGGCCTGGACGACGCACGCATCAGTACCATCCACTCGTTTTGCGGGTGGCTGCTTCGCTCGCGTGCGGCCGCGGCAGGCGTCGACCCGCAGTTCCAGGTCCTCGAGGAGGCTCAATCCAGCACGCTGCTTTTAAGCGTGGTCGACGACGAGCTGCGCCGGCTGATTGCCGAGCGCGATCCTGCGACGATCGACCTGGCCGTACGGTTTGACCTGACCGCGCTTGGCGCGATGCTGCACTCGCTGGTGCGCGAGTTTGGGGGCGGGCGATTCGAGAATTGGCTCGATCGAACTGCCGAGGAGCAATTGGCCCGTTGGGAATCTTTTCACCGCGACCACGTGGTGCCGGCAGTCGCGCACCAGTTGGCGGCCTCGCCCTCGGCCCGGGCCGTGCTCGAAGTTTTGCATACTGCCGAGCCGACAAACCCGATCATGAGGGAGCGCCGCCGCGTGCTGCTTGAGACGCTGGGTGCGTTGACAGCGGGGTCGCTGGTCGCAGGCGACCTGGCGGCAACGTTGAACGAGATTCGCCAGTGCGCGCAAGTCCAGGGTGGTGGCCGAGCCGATTCATGGCCCAGCGCTGACGCTCATGCGTCGTTCCGCGACGCCGCCACAAAGTTGCGTGGCCAGATCGACAAGCTAACACCCTTGACGCACTTCGATGCCGCAAAGGCCCGCGAGGCGGCCGACGTGGGTATGGCGCTATTGACCATCGCCGCGGGAGTTGCCGAGCGTTACGACCGGCGGAAGCGGGATCTAGCCGTAATG
This sequence comes from uncultured Planctomycetaceae bacterium, assembly GCA_964622155.1. GTDB lineage: Bacteria > Planctomycetota > Planctomycetia > Pirellulales > PALSA-1355 > CAZUPX01. Next base: position 1,613 of record CAZUPX010000433.1, read on the forward strand.
GATTTCGACGATCTATTGTGCGAAGCCCGCAAGCTACTGGTCGACCCCGCGCACGACGCTGTTCGACGGCAGCTTGGCTCGCAAATTCGCCTGTTGTTGATCGACGAGTTTCAAGACACCGACCCGCTGCAAGTCGAGCTGGTCGAGGCGCTGTGCGGCGAGGCCATGACAACTGGCAAGTTGTTTTTCGTAGGCGACTCGAAGCAGTCGATTTACCGATTTCGCGGCGCCGACCCGCGAGTGTTTCGTCGTCTACGCAGCGATACCCCCGAAGCCGGTCGGCTGACGCTGGGGAAGAACTTTCGCAGTCAACCGGCCATCCTGCAATTCGTCAACGCCCTGTTCGCTGACGATCTGGAAGGCTATGAGCCGCTGACGCCACACCGGTCTCAGGCAAATTCCAATCCGTGCATCGAGTTTTTGTGGGCGCCCGCAGCCGGACCGAAGGAATCCAAGGAATTGTTGGTCCGCCGCGAAGCCGATTGGATCGCTCAGCGGGTGCGAAACCTGCTCGATAGCCGCGAGCCACTCGTTGGCGACGCCAAGGACGGCGCCACATTGCGCCCGGCTCGGCCCGGTGACATCGCGATCCTGTTCCGGGCACTATCCGATGTGCGGCACTACGAGGCGGCCCTGCGCCGCAGGGGTGTCGACTACTACCTGGTCGGCGGACATGCCTTCTACGCACAGCAAGAGATTTTCGACCTGGTCAATCTGTTGCGAGCGGTTGCCAGCCCGAGCGACTCCGTGAGCCTGGCGGGTGTGCTGCGCACCGGCTTTTTCTCGCTGACCGATGAGACAATCTTTTGGCTCGGACGCCACCGTGACGGACTTCAGGCTGGACTGTTCGCCGCGGAATATCCCGTCGAGATGCCGCCCGAGGAGGAGGCCCGCGCTCGTTTTGCCGCCGCCACACTCGAGCATCTGCGCGGGTGCAAGGACCGGCTGTCGACGAGCGCGCTGATTGGCGAGGCGCTGGCGCGCACCGGGTACGATGCGGCACTGGTTAATGAGTTTCTGGGGGATCGCAAACTGGCCAATCTGCGAAAGTTCGTCGAGTTGGCACGCGGATTTGACAAGAGCGGCTTGTTTTCCCTTGGGGAGTTCACCAACCAAATGATTCAATTCGTCGCCCGGCAACCGCAAGAGCCGCTGGCCGCGACGCTCGGCGAAAATATGAATGTCGTGCGACTCATGACGATCCACAAGGCCAAGGGGCTGGAGTTTCCTATCGTGATTGTCCCGGACCTGGATCGATCGAAGGTGAACCAACCTCCACGGGTTCACCTGGATGCCAACCTTGGGCCGCTCGTCAAGTTGCGCGACGACGATGACGGTGACGCTCCCTTGAACGGTTTTGACCTGTGGCAGTTCGCTGAAAACGAGGAAGAGTTGGCCGAGTTGACTCGCCTGTTGTATGTGGCCACCACGCGTGCCGCGGACTACCTGATCCTGTCTGGTGGTTTTCAAACGCTCGGCGCGACCAAAGGCCCCTGGGCTCAGTTGCTTGCTCGCCGTTTCGATCTGTTGACGGGCCGGCCGATTGTCCCGCTACCTGCCGGCGAGACATGCCCGCCCATCACAGTCACGCCCACCGAGCCGCCAAGCCAGGGACGCGGCGTGCCCCAACGCTCGACTTTGGACCTCGCCAGCGTTGTCGAGGCACTAGCCTCCGCGCAACCCACGCAAGTCGCTCTGCGGCGGCTGATCGACCCGATCGCGCCCGACTTTGCCGCGCCGCGCCGGTATTCGTTTTCGATGTTGACTGGTACGCTTGCGACCGAGGACGATCCGGTGGAAGAAGCTCCGCGGGCTAAAGCGCCGGACGTGGATCGGCGAGCACTGGGCACGCTGGTGCATGCTGTCTTGGCTGCAATGGATTTTGCCGGTTCCGAGCCCTGGCGGCCGCTTGTGCGATTGCACGCCGAGCGCCTGCAGATCGACGGCGCGGCCGAGGCCGATGATGCCGCGGAACTCATCGAGCGATTCATGGCCACGCCGCGCGCCCGCGTTCTGGCCGCCGCGCGGCAGTCGCTGGCCGAAGTCGAGTTCCTTCTGGCATGGCCACCGGACGGGGCTGCGGAGATGTCCGGCAACGCGTTGGTTGGTTACATCGATCGGCTCTATCAGGACGCGGCCGGGCAATGGCATGTGCTCGACTTTAAGACCAGTCGCGTTGTTGCCGATGGCGTCGCTCAGGCCGCGGCCTCGTACGAGATGCAAATGCTGGTCTACGCTCTGGCGACCCAGCAGATTTTGGGGTCGCCGCCCGCAAGCTTGACTCTGCATTTTCTGCCGAGCAGCGCGGAACATGCGTTCGAATGGAACGCGTCGGCACGAGAACGTGCGATCGTGCTGGTCGATCGGGCAATCGCGGCCGACATCGCCGAGAATGAACGCTCGTGGGCCGCCTCCACCACTTATCGCGCGCTCGACAGGCTCCTATAATCGGACCGTTGAGCGGTCGCGGTAATCTCGAGGACGCACGGCGTGTCGCAACTCGACCCCCAAAAACAACGGGCGTTTGCCGTCGAGGTTGTGCGCGCGCTGCGCGAACGGGAGTTCGAGGCCCTTTGGGCCGGGGGTTGTGTGCGCGACGAACTGCTGGGACGAGTGCCCAAGGACTACGACGTTGCGACCACGGCCACGCCGACTGAAATCCGCGACCTCTTCGGACATCGCCGTACCAGGCCGATCGGCGCCGCCTTTGGCGTCATCACCGTGGTGGGGCCCAAATCCGCCGGGCAGATCGAGGTCGCCACCTTCCGCCGCGACTCCGCGTATAGCGACGGCCGGCATCCGGACTCCGTCGAGTTCAGCACGCCCCAGGCCGATGCCGAGCGCCGCGATTTCACGGTCAATGGACTCTTCTTCGATCCACTCGAAGAGCGCGTAATCGATTTTGTGGGGGGCAAGGACGACCTGGCGCGCGGCATCATTCGGGCCATCGGCGACCCGCGGGCACGCTTTAATGAAGACAAACTGCGGCTGTTGCGGGCCGTGCGATTCGCCGCCGCGTTCGACTTTCAGCTTGAGCCCGCCACGCGCGAGGCGTTGGAGGCGATGGCGTCACAAGTCACGCAGGTCAGTGCCGAGCGCATTGCCGCGGAGATGCGACTGATGCTCGTGAATCCCAACCGTGCTAAGGCGATCGACACATTGCGCGACGTCGGCTTGCTCCAGGTGGTGTTGCCCGATTTGGCCGTGGCCAACCAGCCCGGCGTGCTCACGGTCACGGGTCGGCCGGCCGATCAAGCTTGGCTCGAGACGCTCGAAATACTCCAGCTTGTCGAGGCGCCGAGCTTTCCGCTAGCGTTGGCGGCCCTGGTGCATGCATTCCTTGACGCTAAGGGCTGCATGGACGTTGGCCGCGCGTGGAAATTATCGAATCACGAAATCGCTCGCGCCAGTTGGCTGGTGGCCAACCATGACGCGCTCATCGACGCGCGCCGCTCGCCCTGGCCGAAATTGCAGAGACTGCTGATTTCGGACGGTATTGACGAGCTGCTTGCGTTGCGCGAAGCGATAGCCCAGGCTAGCGGAAGGGCCGTCGACGACGTTGGCTACTGCCGTGAGCTGCTGAAGCTCCCACCCGACCAGCTCGATCCGCCGCCGCTACTGACGGGCGACGATTTGATCCGCCACGGGGTGCCGCGAGGCCGCGAGTATCAACCACTGCTGACCGCGGTGCGCGACGCCCAATTGGAGAAGAAAATCACGACGAAGGACGAGGCGATCGCGCTGGTCGACGAATTGAGGGCCGGTGGAAGAGACACCAGGCCTGCCGAGGACTGATTACGATGGAAGTCGAACAGTTACTAGGATTGATCTTCCGGTGGCTGCATATTCTGGCGGCGATCACGGCGGTGGGCGGGGCGGTGTTCGCGCGATTTGTCGTCGTGCCGACATTGGAGCCATTGCCCCCGGCCGAACGCGCGTCACTACACGCCGCCATGCGGGCACGCTGGTCAAAAATCGTGGCAGCGGCGATCGCCTTTCTGCTGGTCAGCGGACTCTACAATTTCACGATGACCGTCGTCGCTTACAAGCTGCCGCCATGGTATCATCTCGTATTTGGGGTCAAGTTTCTGGCAGCGTTCGCTGTTTTCACGATAGCCAGTCTGTTGGCCGGCAAGACCAAAGCAGCCGAAATGTTGCGACAGCGCCTCAAGTTTTGGCTCAACGTCAATATTGCTCTGGCCGTGCTTGTCGTCGCACTTTCGGGCGTCCTGCGGACGGCCGAGCGGATACCCAAGCGTGAGACGATGTCGCCACCAGACGTATCGCGCACTGAGCCTGATGCCAAGATTGTTGGCCGGGACTGAACGACTCGCGACAATTGAGTTCCACCACCACTCTGGATTGACGCCGATGGACAAGAAAGTGAAGAAGAAGCTTGACGTGTTGCGGCCGCGGCTGCAGAAGCTGCAACAACAGCTTGCTGGGGCTCGGAAACAGATGGATGACCCCGACGAAGTGCGGCGGCTTGAGCAAGACATCGCTGCCACTGAGGCGGAGATGAATAAACTGAAATGAACGGCGCTACGGCGCGGCCGGCCGAGCGACAGTTACCGGAGCGTCGTGGTACACACCCGGTTCGGCTTTGCCGTCGCCATTCCAGTCGCCGACGATCGGCTTGTCGTGCGGCCCTCCGAGTCGAAACCTCTGATCGCCGGCGTCGATCACACCGGTGCTATTGGTGTCGATGTACCACACTCCACCACGGTAAATGCCCAGCTCGTCGATTCCGTCGCCATTGAAGTCGCC
>CAZUPX010000434.1:0-1516 GCA_964622155.1 uncultured Planctomycetaceae bacterium
AAGGTTCCCGGCAATGGCAGCCGGGTCCGCATCGCCGAGGGGCACACGGTCACCTATGACGTGGCCAACGATCAGGTCATTCGCATGATCCACGTTGCCGGCACGCTGACCTTCGCCCACGATCGCAATACGCGTCTGGACGTTGGGCTGATCCGTATCCAGGAAGGCCATGACGCCGGCGAAGATGGCTTCGATTGCGAGGCGCACATGAAAGCCCCCGCTGCGCACAAGATGCGCCCGGCCCTTGAAATCGGCACCCTCCAGAAGCCCATCGCCGCCGAGCACACCGCCCTGGTCCGCCTGGTCTATTGCGAGGGGATGAACAAGGAGACGCTGCCGGCGATCATCAGCTGCGGCGGCCGCTGGGACGTGCACGGCGCGGCCATGAACCGCACCTGGGTCGAACTGGGCGCCGACGCCAAGAAAAACACCGCGTAGGTCACCCTTGCCGAGCCGGTAAGTGGCTGGAACGTCGGCGATCGCATCATCGTCACCGGCTCCAAGAATAACCTTCACAACGTCGATGGCAAGCTCGGTGACAAAGCGGCCGGGCTGCAAACGGAGGAGCGGAAGATCGTGAAGATCGACGGCACGACGGTGACGCTCGATCGGCCGCTCACGTATTTCCACCCCGGCTCCGGCGAGTTCCGCTGCGAGGTCGCCAACCTGTCGCGCAATGTCGTCATCGAATCGGCCAACCTCAAAATGCGCGGCCACACGATGTATCACAAGCACAGCGCGGGCAGCCTCGCCTATGCCGAGTTTCGCCATCTGGGCAAGGAAGGTCTGCTCGGCAAATATCCCGTCCACTATCACCTGGTCGGCGACACCATGCGCGGCTCAAGCGTGGTCGGCATCAGCGTGGTGGATTCGCACAACCACTGGATCGTCGTCCACGGCACCGACCACATGCTGGTGCGCGATTGCGTCGGCTACAAGTCGATCGGCCATGGCTTTTTCCTCGAGGACGGCACCGAGCAGTACAACGTGCTCGACCGCAACCTGGCCGTCCAGGCGTTCGGGGGCAAGCCGCTGCCCAAACAGAACCTGCCGTTCGACAAGAACGAAGGGGCCGGCTTCTGGTGGGCCAACGCCCGCAATACTTTCACGCGCAACGTCTCCTGCGAGAACCAGCGCTACGGCTTCTTCTTCGAGATGACCGCGCGGCGCGGCTTCGACACGGAACTCCCGCTGCGCATGCCCGACGGCAGCGTCAAGAAGCACGACGTGCGCCACATCCCCATCTATCGCTTCGAGGACAACGAGGTCCACAGCATTGGCCTCGCGGGCGTCGTCATCGCCGAGGACGGAAACCGCGTCCGCGGCGACAAACAGCATCCGTTCATCGTCCGCAAGCTGCGCGTCTGGCATGCCACCTATAGCTCATTCCAAAAGTTTTGCAACACTCATATTGACACAAATAGGCTGCAGCTGGCATAACATCACGAATGAGCGAAGGAACGCTTTCTATTCTTGGGTATTCGACTTTGCAAGTTCGTGTGCGAGCCGTCAAAGC
>CAZUPX010000435.1:0-1976 GCA_964622155.1 uncultured Planctomycetaceae bacterium
TGAATTGCCGTCATCGCCTCGTCGAAAATGCGGCCCTTCTCTTCGTTCCGGGTCTAACCGCCGTTCCGGCGGTTAAATGCTGAGTTGTGGCGACTGGGCTAACTCCATGCTTTTCCAGTTGGCGTGTAATTCTGCTTGCTCTCGGCGGATGCGCTCGACCTGAAATTCCTCCCAGTACGACGATTGGAACACGGCTCGTACATTCAACATCGATCGCGCGCCTTCCAGTCGCCAACGCATGCCGCTGCGTTCCATGCGGTCTTTGACCAGGTGGCGGCACGCTCCTTCAATGACGCCCGTCGCAATGGGATAGCCCGCGCGTAAATATTCGTCGTACCTCAGGCGTGCGGCGTGTCGCTCCAGGTAGTTGCACACAGTGGCGAGTTCTTTCCCTGCCGCTCCCGTGAGTTTTCGTTTCGTGCCCGTTTGCCGCAGGCCTGAGATCACGCCGCGCGCCGCGCCGCGAAGGATTCGCAATAATCGTTCGCGTGCGAAGGCCTCTTGCTGCTCTTGGTGCGGATGAAACACCTTGGCCGCCCGCCACACATAACTGGCCACATGCAGGATGTCGAGAATCTCCACCGTTTCTGCGGCAGGCAGGGAGACGCACGCCGCGGCGGCGCTCCACAAACTCGGTTGACCATCCATGAGGCGAATCACGGTTTGTCCGGGTACGCGCCGCGTTTCGATTTGTCCCGCGGCCCAAGCGAAGGCTTCGAGGGGACCACTGGAGGCGAAGGCATCGTCGCCAGCTTCCTCGTCATACACGCGCGGAAAGCAAGCCACCACATGCTTGAACTGGGGCTCGGGACGTTTCGTCTTCGACGAGGAAGGCGCCTCGCGAAACAATGCCGCCACGATTTCCTCCGGCGTGCGAATGTGGCGATCCACCGAGTACACGGCAGCCACCGTGGCCATGCGGCGATTGCCGGGCCGCTCCGGTTGGTCCTCGAACGCCGCGATTCGCTGGGCATCTTCCTTCACCAACGGCACGCCTTTGCCATCGGCGGTGAGCACGAGCAACTCGCCTTCCTCCGCCCTCGGCGGCGTGGGGAGCGCCTGCAAATAGTCGCCCGCCTGCTCACCCACGCGACGGTTGATCCGCTCCAGCGAATCGACCGAGATCGTTTGGCCCAGCACCATTTCGAGGCCCCGAGCCGCCTGGCCGAACGCCTGATCGACGCAGAAGTATTGGGAGAACTGCTCGTAATAATAGGAAAAGTGACCGGACGGCAAGCAGAGTTGCGCATCGACCGGTCGCAATTCAATCGCCGTCTTCGGCCCCCTGGAATAAACGTGAGCGTGAATCACATGGGTGCCGAAGATGGTTCGCAGCGGCCGATCGACCGGCTTCTCGCTACGAACCAGCGTTCGTCCCTCCCGAGTGACCACCGTAGGCCCCACATCGCCCTGGCCTTGCAGGGCGATGAATTGCTCCATGGCGGCTCGCCCCATTTTCAAGCACATGGCTAAGAAGATCGGCTCCACCTCGTGCAAGGGGCTACGCTCTCGGATCGCTTGCTCAACGAAAGCGGTGAAATCTCGCGCCAAATCGAGCAGCGATTCCGACTTGTTCTCCGGGTAGGAATGTTCAATACTCATCGGGCGGCCTCCTTGCCTTGTCGGGGTAGATGTGATGATCCAACCCCAACATGACAGAAGGCCGTTTTTTGTCAGCCCCGATTTCACACCTTACCCACTTTTTCTAAAAAACGAGCCGGAGAGACGGTTAGACCCTTTGACGGAATACACGCGAAGTGAAAGCCGGTTAAAGCCGCTCGATGATTATGGTTTATCGTCTTACCTTTTCCTTCTTTGCTAACAACGTCCTTTACATGAACAACCGTCGGCGTATCAACAACCTTCACCGTATGGGGACGAAGGAACTGTTGTTCTTGGTCCCCTTCTGGAGTCCCCTCGGCCAATCCATAAAACCGCTCGTCCGCAAGAAGGAAGACATATACATCGTTCTTTCC
>CAZUPX010000436.1:0-2808 GCA_964622155.1 uncultured Planctomycetaceae bacterium
TGCATTTCTTCCGTACATCGCGCGTGCGCTCTTTTTTGCTCCTGCTTTTCCCTGCTTCACATTGGCCACGAGCTCACTGTAGTTGCTTGACCGCTGCGCCTTGTACTGTTGGATCGCATCGTCCAGATCAGTTTGGGTCCAACTTCGTTTTGGAACCACTTCATCTCGCCTCCGGTTCCCGCGTCGCGCCGGCTGCTTAACCTCCTCCGCTGAATCGGAGACTCCCCCGAGTTGTGACGCCACAAGCAGGATGTGATCTGCGATGTTATATGCGCGGCCCTTCAGGTCTTTGCGAAGTTCATCAAGCTCAAGAAACCGTTCCAGCGCAATGTCGTTCCCGAACCGGCTGCCATACTCGCACACTTTATCAGCAAAGCTTGACTGCAGGTCATTGAGGGCATTCAGGCGTTCAGCAAACCTGCCCGCGTAATCAACGCTCTTATGAAACTCCAAAAGCTCGATCCCTTCCGCGGTGCCAACGAATGGTCGGACAAATGCATATGGGCGGAGCGGCGAGCCGCTGATGGGATTACACATTTCTCGATCCGTGTCCTCCGCGCCATAGATGTAGTCGAACAATTCTTCCTTTACCCGCTTTGCCCAATGTGCAATATCCTGGGCAAGCACCTCAAGCACTTTAGAGGTGTCTCGTTTTTCGACGGCGGTCCACAGTCTTCGCTTTGCGGACTCTTCCCAGTCGACTTCGGCCATGCGTGCTGCATGTCGGCCTGATTCTGTCACAAATCGAGAAAGCAGTTTTGACGATACTACGGCCCATCGGCGAAGGCGATGCAAAGGTATAGCCACGCGACCAGCCTCTTCGCACCAAATGTACGCGCGCAGTTCCGATCCAGGTGGCTCCTGGACGTACTGAATCGTTTCGATGTGATCGTCGCCGCAGGCATTGCACGTGATTGTCCGAGCATTCTCGGCAGGCTTCAGGACGCCGTCGCTGATTAACTGATCTAGTTGCCCAGCCGGCCAACTCGCAACTTCGTCTGCTTCGAAGATTGGCGACGCAGCTCGGCCGCGGTCGATGATGAACTGGGGAATTTCAGGCACGGTCGATGCCCCATCTCTTCAGGTATTTTTCCGCGACAATTCGAAGCTCCTCGCGTTTGCTCTTTAGGTTGCTTGAATTCGGAAACGAGACATCGAAGGCAAGTGTCTTTTGGCGGCCTCCAGTACTTACAAACTTCAGGCTCAATGTGGCCTGCGTGACATTCACCAGCGTGTCCGGCAAATTATGTCCATTCAGATAGTCCCTCATCATGTCGTACACGTCGCCTGGCCCAGCATCAGGGTCGGCTTCGAGCGTGATGCGCCGCTTCAGGCCCCCCAGCACGGAGAGCCTCAGTTTGCGTACCTGGACTTGCTCGATGCCGTCTTCGGGGGCCGTGCTGAAGTCAAAATGTCGCGATTTGAGTCCGTTAAGTTCATAGGGATGACGATTAGGTATCTCAGGTGGTAGCTCGTGCCCAAGCATTCCGCGACAGAAAATCGTCTGCAGTTCCTCCTGGACTTCCCGCCCTCCCTGTGCGAAGAGATCCAATGTCCCGTCGATTGGATCGAAGATGAAGACAAGTTCAAAGGCGGGCTTTTGTGGTCGCCTGATAAAGTGCCCTTCTTCATCGTGGCCCAAATACGTGTCCGCATAGTCGTCAGGGTACGCAAAGAAATAGTGGACTCGATTCACACGAAGATAGGCATCCACTGTGCATCGATGCCCGCGGCCTTGGTTCTGTCGATAGTAGGCGCCGATATCTTGGGCGAAGCTGGCAATGGCTTCAGGCGAAACGTCTGGCTGCGCAAGCGGCATTCCTCCGCGACGCCGCCAATAGCGCTGAGGCAATGTGTGAGCCCGATTGATTACACCGGCAACTTCAAACACGCGTGGATGATGGAGAGCGACCCACATCACTTTGTTGTGATTGCCGTCAATTCCCTCAAGGACCGGGGCCAGGTCAAGTCCATGAAATTGCCCCTCTTCGATGAGTGCCTTGATTCCCTGCTCGTTGGCCAATTCGTCGGTGTCCTCAAAGCATCGCTCGAACGCTATGCGGTCGTCCTCAGGTAGCTCCTGCCAGTTGTCATAGACCCCGTCGATCGCGTGCTCGGCGAGGCCGTCCCAGTGAACAGCGGTCAGGGCGCCCTTACTTACGAAGCACTCCCGCAGCAGTGCATTCGAGGTATGCCTCAGGAACGTCTTGGGCGAATAGTGCTTTGCCATTGGTCACTCCTTTCACCTTGAAACTCCGTTATGACCGCCGAGCTAACAGATGCTCGCGCCGGCGACGCAGATCACTCGACCAGTGCCTTGAACACCGCGTCGGACGCGTCCTTGTAAAATTCGATATTGAGCTTGGTCCAAATATCGTCTGGCAGGTCGTTCAACAGCCGTCGGGCCGACACCGGCATCAGCAGTGTCTGGGCTTGCTTGTCGACGGCAAGTTCCGCGATCTGTACTGCGTTTGGAACAAGCTCGATTGAGCCGCCCAGATTGAGTGATCCGACGATGATCGTTCCACCGCGCGTGTTTCGACCCAATAGCGCGCCGCACATCGCAACAAGGACCGCCAGGCCAAGACCCGTTCCCGACTTATCCGCATCCATCGCCCTGAGTTGGACCGAGAATTCCTCCGCGCGTGGATCGCGGCCCCCGACAAGCTCCTTGCCTCGAACGTAGAGATTCTGCTCACCAATTCTCACGCTCTCCCGAAAGCTGGGTGGCGCTGGCTGATTCAGAATCCGCACGCCGCTTCCAGGCCCGCAGGTTATTTCGATCCTGTTTAGACCAGGTCCGGTCTC
>CAZUPX010000437.1:0-7013 GCA_964622155.1 uncultured Planctomycetaceae bacterium
CTACGCATGGAGATGGGTCGACTGTCGTTCGTTCAGAAGCACTACGAAGCAGCGGCCAAGCACTTTACCGAAGTTGCCAAGGCATTAGAGGATCCCAAGCAGAGTGGCCTCGACGAGGCGACGCAAAAAGCACTTTTAGGAAAACCGCAGACGACCTACCAACTGTTTGGCGAATGCTTCCTGGAAGCCAATCGCGCGAATGAGGCGCTGGCGGCCTTCGAAAAAGCGCAAAAGGCGAAGGCCGACGAGGCAGTCTACGCTTACAATCTGGCGCGGGTCGCGGCCGCGAAGAAGCAGCCTGCCCAGGCGCTGGCAAAGCTGCAAATCTTCTTTGGCAAGCACGTGTCAAACCAGGGAACCGAGCCTTACAAACTGCTCAGCGAGCTGCTGGCCCAGTTGGGTCAAGAGGATCAATTGCTCGATCAGCTAGAGACGCTTCATAACGATGATCCGGACAACATGCCACTGGCCCACTTCCTTGCGCAGCGCTATCGAGCAGGAGAAAAGCTCGACAAGGCGGCATCGATTTACACCAGGTTACTTGAGACCCACAAGTCGCGGCCACCGTTGGAAGCGTTTCAGGGACTGATTGAGATTTATCGGACGCAAAGGAACGCCGACAAACTGCTGGCAATCCTGGGCGAAGCGGTGAGCCGTACCGGCAGCCTGAGCGCCTTGGGCGAGAGTGCCAAGGCAGTGGTGGCCGACGCCGAGCTCGCAAAAAGCCTGGTGGCCGCCGCTCAGACGGCACCCGATGAGCCGTCTGGTTATGGCCGGCGATTGGCCGCCGCCCTGGTGGCCGTGGAGCTGAAAGACTTCGCCAGTGCCAACGCCAATTTCGAGGCGGCTCTCAAGGTCAATCCCGACAAAGCCGGCGAGGTGCTGGTCACGTGGGGATTGGAAAGCTTCGCGGCTGGACAATACGCCGATGCGATCGCCGCGTTCCAGCGCGGGCTGGCCGACAAAGCTGTGCCCGACAAGCAATCTCGATTGCATTTCTATCTGGCCGGGGCGTTGGAGATGAACGGGCAGACCGACCTGGCGATCCAATCGGCTCGCAAGGCGGCGGCCCTGGAAAACGACGCGCCTCGCTTCGCCAGCCGCGTGGCCTGGATTCAGTACCATGCAAAGCGCTATGACGATGCCCGAGCCAGCTACTCGGCCTTGATTGAGATTCACGACAAAAAGTACGACTCGCCCGAAGTGCGCGAGGTAATGCGCGACGCACGGCTAGCCCTCTCAAACCTGTGCGTTACGCAAGACAAATTGCCCGAGGGAGAGGAATGGATCGAGCAGGTGCTCGACGAGTACCCCGAGGACACCAGCGCCCAAAACGACCTGGGCTACCTGTGGGCCGATGCGGGAAAGCATCTGGAGCGGGCCTTGCAGATGATTCAAGCGGCCGTGGCGGCCGAACCCAAGAACATGGCCTATCGCGACAGCCTGGGCTGGGTTTTGTTCCGCCTGGGCCGCAACGATGAAGCGATTGCCGAGCTAAAGGTGGCGGCCTCTGGCGAGGATCCCGACGGCGTGATTCTCGACCACCTGGCCGATGCTCTCATGAAGAAGGGGGACACCGCCGGCGCTGTGGAACAATGGACCCGCGCCGCGGCGTACTTCGACAAGCATTCCGAACCCGACAAGGCGAAGCAAGCCCGCGATAAGGTCTCGAGGGCTCAAGACAAGCCGGCAAGCTAGTGAGCGGACAACGGCTTCAGACAGGTGTGGAAAGGGAATAGCAGATGGCAGGACATTCGCACTGGGCAAACATCGCGCACAAAAAAGCGCTGGTCGATAACAAGCGCGGCAAGCTGTGGAGCAAGTTGTCGAAAGCGATCATCGTGGCCGCCAAGGCCGGCGGCGGCGACGTCGACATGAATCTTAAACTCCGCTATGCCATTGACGCCGCCAAGGCCGTCAGCGTGCCCAAGGACAACATCACCCGAGCCATTAAGCGAGGCACTGGCGAGCTGGATGGCGGGAATCTGGACGAAGTGTTGTACGAGGGTTATGGCCCCGGTGGGGTGGCCGTCCTGTGCGAGATTCTGACCGACAACCGCAATCGCACGGCAGGCGAGATTCGTAAGATTTTCGAGGTTTGCGATGGCAAGTTGGGCGCCACGGGCTGCGTGGCCTGGATGTTCGAACGCAAAGGCATGTTTCTCGTGCCGGCCGACAAAGTCGACGAGGACACGTTGCTGGAATATGCCCTGGAAGCCGGTGCCGACGACGTGAAGCGCGTCGACGACAAGTTTGAGATCACTTGCGACCCGGCCGTGTTCGCCGAGGTCGGCACGGCGCTTGAGTCCAAAGGCATTACGCCCGACGTGAGTCAGATCACGCGCATCCCCAATTCGACGATCGACTTGGACGCCGACACGGCCCGCACCGTGCTCAAGCTGATGGACAAGCTGGACGATCACGACGACGTGCAGAGCGTGTCAGCCAACTTCAACATCCCGCAGGAAGCAATGGCCGAGATCGAGGGTTAGTGCTCAATCTCGCCCCAGTAGTCGTCGGCGTGCTGGTCGAACTCGGGGCTGTTGTCGTGATCGTGGCACTTGACGCAGGAGGTTTGCTTGGCCTCGGGCCAGGTTAGCTTCAAGAGCTCGCGGGCGGCGTCGCGCTCGGCCTGATCCTTGCCGCGTTCAGCAACCACGTGGGCCGCGCCGGGACCGTGGCAGTTTTCGCACGAGTTCTGGGCCAGGTGCGGAGTCTTGTCCACGCTCTCAAAACCGCTCGTGTACGGGTAAAACTCCTGAGCGTTCCAGCCGGTCGCATGGCAACTGATGCACTCCGCGTCGAACTGCCGGGGCGGATCGAGCTTCACAAGCGTGTCGGTGGCATGGGCGTGCTTTGAAGCGGCCCATACGTCGTACTCGCTCGGATGGCACTGTTTGCAACTGGCGCCGCCAACGAACTTGCCGGCCAGACCGTCGCCTTTTTTTGCCGTCGGCGCGGGCGCCGAACGAACGCCCAGCCCTTCCCAACCGAGTTGCTGAAGCTGGTCCTGGTAGTTGGCCATCAACTGTTTCAACTTCGGAGAGTCGCCAAACCGCGAGTCGAGTGCCACGCGTTGAAAGCGAATCGGCTCGTCGGGGTCGTCGTAGAATCCGGCCACGACGGCATACATCCCCTTTTGGCCAACGTCAATTAACCACGACTTCGTGCCGTCGATCTTGCCAGGCTGAGCCGGCGGGATGTCGCCGACGTCGGCCGTCACTACGAGGCTGAACTGTGGGAATTGCTTGGCCAGTTCTTCGCTTTCCTTTTCGGTGGCCTGAGCCAGCAGGATTCGCACGTCGCAATCGGCCAACTCCGGCAACACCTTTTCAAGCGCCTCAGCCGCCGGCTCGATTTCGACTTCATTGTTGTTGACCTGCGCGGTGTATTCAGAGCCCAATACCGAAGTCACGCCGATCTTCATGCCGCCGGCCTCGATGACTCGCACTTTCGGTGTCAGACCCAAGAGGCTGACATTGGCCGAGATGAAGATACTCTTCGTCGGATCGTCGCCCGCAACCGCTGCCACCGTGTCGCCGACCGATAACCGTAAATCCGCCGGGCCGAATCCGACGGCTCCGTAACCCATTGTCTTGAGAGCCTCGGCCGAAAAGGCAAATTGAAACTCCGCCTGCTTTCCGAATCGGCGCACCATTCCACCCACGTCGACCGCCGCGACCGGCCACCCTTGGTCGGCCAGCTCCTTGAAGAACACATGCCGGCGGCTCAAGCCCCCTTTCATATTCTCCAGGCCCGCGCAGCCGCACGGCTCCAGATATCCATCTTGCCGGCCCGTGATCACTAGCGCCAGCCGTGGCTTTGGCCAATCTTCGAAGAACTTTCCGTTCGCCTCAATCGGGTCAAACGGCGGCTTGTCGCCGTGGAGCTTTGACGGCTGGGCCTGTGGCGCGTCGGCACTGGGAGGTTCATCGGCCGGCGTTTCGTCGACAGTGGTTGCGACGGCCTTGTCGGAGACCACCGATTCTTCCACCGGCGCCGCCGGCTCCGGCCGCGTGCCATTAACCGCTGCCGTTGGCGGCCGATAACCCGGCTTTGTCGAGTCGCAACCTGAAATGAGAAGCAACGCAAGCACTATCGCAATCGCGATCGCAGAGCGCCTGCGGCGGAAGTCGGTGTTCATCATTGGATCCGTCCTACGAACCAGTCTGGTTTCCTTAAATGCCGTCATTGTTCAACCACGAACTGCAGAAACATCAGTATTTGCTTGACCTGGGGATGCGTCGATTCCAAAACGATCTCAGCATGCTTTCCCACTTCCGAGCCGAGATGATTGACGGGCGGAGCACCCGGCGGGATCTCCACGGTCAAAGGAATTTGGGTCACGCCGCTTTCGTTGGGTCCATCCTTCTTAAGCTCAATGGGTTCGCCAAATGTGACACGCAGCCAGGGTGGATCGAGCTTCGCTATCGAGAACTTCACTCCGTGCCGCTTCGATCCTCGCAACACGAGAAACAGCTCGCGCTTCGCGCCCTGGGCACTTTTGACTTCGCCAATCTTGAGCAGGTCGAGATTCGCGGTCCAATCCTTAGTTCCCACGATCGAAATGTCTGTGTCGACCCGACCGTAGATAGGCACTTCCACCACCGGGCTATCGCTGCTATCGCCCAGGGCCAGTTCGAGGCGGATTGTCTGCCGAATTGTCCCCAAGGGCAAGCCCGGTTTGACCGTCACCGCCACGATACATCCGCTCTGGGCCTCGGGCTCCTTAAGCTGATCGGGGGGAATGGGTTCGCATTTGACTTCGAAATACGGCGCCGAACTTTCTTCAAGGAATTCATGTTTGGCCACACGCACCTCGGGCGTGCGGAACGAGTAGATTCTTAATTCGGCGGTCTTGGATTCATTGGTCGAGACCTTGCTGAACGACAGATCCTCAGGCACCACGCGATACCGGCTCGTCACTCGACCGATGATGGTCAACTCAACCCGCCGCTCATTCGGGTCGTTGGTATGAACCATGGCGACCTGTCGAAAGTGCGGCTTCGCGATGGTGGGCAGATAGTCGATCGTCACGTCGGCCGTCTCGCCAGGCTGCAACTCGGATTTCGACAAGTGGGCAATGGTGCAGCGCGAGCAGGTGGTGTTGCCGGATTTGAGCGTTAACGGCGCCGTGCCAGAGTTCGTAATGCGAAAGACGTGCGTCGCGGTCATGTCGCGATCGACCGGCCCAAAATCGTGAATCCTCGCGTCAACTGACACCTTTGGCTGGTGCTCGTGCTGGTCCGCGGGCGCGGCTTCAACGGACTCGGACAGCGCAAACGGGGGTGGGTTGGCGAACTTCGCCCAGCTCATCCCTCCGCCCAGCGCAGCACCAGCCAGCGCCGCGATCACAACCACGCGTGTAGTCTTCATGTTGCCTCAATTCAAGTCTCTAAACTGATTTTAGGCCCGTGTGGTCGAAGGCGTCAACGTAGCGGGGCGAGGATTTAAGTTGCGCAAGCGCAAGCCCGCGCGGCCCCTGAACGATTCCAGCTTATCCTTCAGCTCGGCCGGTAGTTTCTTGTCGGCATGGGGCGTTTTGGAGTCCAGATCGAGTGCCACGCCCGACTCGCGCAGCGCGTTGGCCGCCTGACCGTCTCGCTCAAGCGCAACGGCATATTCCCCTCGCACGGTCGCGGAATTCGGATAATAAGCTACGGCTCGACGCAAGAATCGGATGGCTGACTTCAGTGTCTCGGGATCGTGATCGAAATCGTACAGCTCCAAGTACCACTTTCCGATTTGCCGCAGGACGGAGCTTGAGTGCGACCGCATTTGGCTCAGTTGCTCGATCGCGTTGGCAAATCGAGTTCGCGCCACGTCATCGTCCGGATATTGCTTGAGCCGCTCCAGTTCGAGATCGGCCAGCGCGGCCCAAGGCTCGGATCCCCACGGATCGGCATTGGCCGCATCGAGCCAGAAGATCCGCGTCACGTACGGTTGAGGATTGCTGATCCGCGCCTCCTCGGCTTGGGCCATCGCCGCTTGGGCACGCATCACCGGTCCACAGGCGAAATGAAAGCAAGTTCCGGCCGCCGCGCACGTCACTCCAAACATCGCCCAGACCGCCCACCTCTGCTGCATCGATGGCGAGCCAGCCGCGATAGTCGCCGGGTCGGGTGAAGGCTCGGTCAAGTTCACCGCGAGGGCCGCGAGCATCCAGAATGTGTATGCCACCGCCGGATACGCGATGCCACCCGCCGCCAACAGATTGATTGCCAACACCAGTAGCGCCAGGGCCGGCAAGCGCGGCGGCAACGTTCCGCGCGCCACCCATGGCCACTCGACGGCCAGCACGACCGCGCCGAGAAAAAGTCCACCGACAAGCTGCAATTCGGCAAAGGCCATTCCCACCAGTGGCGCCACGAGAAAAGCCAATAGCAAACCGATCGCGCCGCCTAGCATCATCGATTTCACGCTCCGCAGCGGCTCGCTCAATACGGCCGGGGACTCCGTTGGCGCCAGCGGTTCGGCCGGCGCGTGCCACACGCGCCAAGCCAACGCGGCCAGCGCCACGCACAGCGCCACAAGGGCCAACGAGCCGCTCGTGGCCCAGACTTCCAACAGGAAGTTGTGTGGATCGCGAATCTCCTCGCTCGCTTCGGGCAGTTTGTACTGCGTATAAAAATCTTGAAAGCTTCCTGGTCCGACACCCAAAAAAAAGTGGTGACGGATCATCGCCAGCGTCGCACGCCAATATTCGAAGCGATACGAGAGCGACTTGCCGGCCTGGGTAAGCACGGGAGCGTCGAGCCCGCGCATCGCGATGACCCCACCAACCAGCACAACTACAGCGCCGCCCACCGCCAACGCGAAACGCCAATTCCACACGCGACGAAAACGCGTGCTGGCCAGCGGCAGCAACACCACGCCCACGACCAGCGCGACGTAACCGCTGCGACTCTTGGTGAGCACGAAGCACCCGGCAATGACGAGAATCGCCAACAACATCGCAGCGAGCCGCATGGCCGACTGAATCGTCATTGGTCGCTGCCGGCCCATGTCCGCCA
>CAZUPX010000438.1:0-4491 GCA_964622155.1 uncultured Planctomycetaceae bacterium
GTCCAAAACCGGCGTGAACATCTCTTCGGTCAGTTCGGCCGAAAGCAATTTGTGCTCGCGAAGCGCGTCGTCCCAGCGGGCCATGTCCTCGACTGTCGAGTAGATGGCCCCGGCCGCTTGAGTGGCATGCATGTCGATGTAAATGGAGTTGCGGACTACGCCGTCCTGTCGCGAATAGCCTTGCGCCCGGTGCTCCAGCACAGGCAGCGGGCGATCGTAGCCGCTGTCTTTCATGCCGGTCGGATCGAGAATTTGTTCCTTCAGCACGACCTCGAACTTTTTGCCCGTGATTTTCTCCAAGATCAGCCCAAGAAGTACATAGCCCGAGTTGCTGTATTCGTGCTTCTCTCCCGGCGCAAAGCGCAGCGGCTTGTCGCGGAACATCGCCAAGACTTCTTTTTCCGGTCGACCCAGGTGCGTTTGCTTGACGAGGTATTCCGGCGAGTCGGTGAAATTGAAAATGCCGCCGGTATGGCAGAGCAGATGGTGAACGGTGACAGGCTGCCAGGCTTCGGGCGGATCGACCAGATATTGGTTGATCGGGTCCTCCAGCTTGATCTTGCCCGCCTGCACCTGCTGCAAGATCAGCATGGCGGCGAATTGCTTGGTGATCGAGCCGATGCGGAACTTGGTAGTGGGCGTGACGGGAACCTCGTGTTCGACGTTGGCCAGTCCTACGCCGCGGGCCAGCAGCACCTGACCTTCGTGTTTCGCCAATACGGCGCCGTTGAAACGCAGGTGCTCGGCACAAGACTGGACGTAGGCGGTGAGTCGATCGGCTAGTTCATCGCCTTGGGCGGAAGCGGGCAGGCCCAGCCCGCTTGTCGCAAGGACAATGATCAGCAGCAACGAGTATACGCGGTTCATCTTCGTCGATCTCCCATATGGCATAGTGCGTTCTATAAAGTAACAGTTCACAGTCGGGACCGTTCATCGCTGTGAACGGTTGCGATTCAACAATGCTTCGAGCTCATTTCTCTCGATCGGATTCGCGGCTTCCTGGGCCAGAGCCGCCTGGCGGCGTTGCTCGATGAACATGCGCAGGGAAGGTGATTGGGTGGCGAGGTAGATCGCATCGCGACTGCACGTATCGTCGATGACGATGCCTTTGCCTTCAGCCCGCCATTTCACGTCCTGGATTCCGTCGGCATCGACGCGGAAGACGTCTGTTGGAGCTTGCAACCAGTGGGGCAATGTGAAGTTAAAAACCGCCGCGCGCGGCGCGCCAAACGCAAACACGTTGTCCTTCTTGTCGGCAATATATGCCGTGTCCAACGCGAACAACACGGCGGCGTCAGGCGCGGCGATCGAGGCAAGATCCCAATCTGGCTGACCGTCACGGGTCCGCCGCTCAAAGCGGTACGCATCACCTGAAAGAAAGAACGGTTCCAGCATCCGAATTTCACGACCAACACGCGTGATTGGTTCCCACGTGTCCGGGAACTTCAATAGCGACTTCAGGCTGAGGTTGAACCAATAGAGTGAAGTGATCCGAGTAGAGAGTGCGTGCAGGGCCTGCGCGCGGAGCTCGTCCGGGGTGGGTGATCGTCGCTTGCGGCCGTCAAAGCCGCCTCCCCAGCCATCGGCCGGACCTTGCGACCAATAGGCGCAAGGCATCGGACGATTAAGTTCGCGCAACGAACGGCACATGTCTCCGATAGTTTCCAGCGGAGCGCCCCAACGAATCTTTCGGCCACCCCAGCGATCGTAGAGCGCCCACGCATCTGGCGAGGGCGCGACAACACGATAAGCGTCGTAGTGGGGAAAGTCGGAAAGCCCGGCATACCACCGCCAGATGCGTTCCTCGCTATGCGTGACGCTGGTGGCAAGACGACTCGTGCGATAAGGCAGCAGCGCGTCGAAGACCTCCTGAGGTGGGACAGGGCGTCCGCCCCCGTACTGCGGCTCGCCGAGAAATTCGATGGCGTGAATCTTGGGCAGCCAGGCGTCTGTGTCATAAACAGCCAAGGGGTCGAGTTTGTTGAAGAGCTTCAGCGGCCATTGATCGTACAACGATGGATTGTCGGTGTAGCCGAGAACGCTGCCGATGTGACCGGTATTCGCGTGCATATGTGCCAGTAGTTGGAGGTAGGTAGGTTTCGTCAAATGTTCTCCAACCCAGCCGCCGCTAATGTCAAACGCCTCACGCTTGATTCGCAGGTGCGCCCACAGCGGTCCTGCGTTCGTGTTGAGCTCAAGTGCGGCATAGGTGAGTGCTAACCGCGGTACCCGACACTTTACAAACCCTTTGTCCTTGGGCGGCACGGAAGTGGACACATGAAGTGGTTCTTGCGCCCAGAGGACTTGCCACGACGCTCGATCCTTGGGGAGCCAAAGCCGCATCGAGCTGATGTTCAACTCCTGTGTCGATTCGTTTGCAAGATGAACCACGACGGTATCCGGTTGCACCCCGTTATCGCCGGCAAGAAAGGTGGCCGCCGAAGTCCAGACTTCGGGCGCTGTGATGGGGACATTGATGTCCTGAAGTCCGACGCCCGTCAACGCGAACCGCTTGCCGACGCCCCAGCGTGACGACTTGCCGTTGAAGCTCCAGACCGTTAATGCCTCGTCCGGGGTTTGCACGTCGGTGCCGAGATCATGCCAAGCCCAGTCATTGCTGGCGAGCAACTCAGCAGGCGTACGGCCATCAAAGGCAGTCGGCGTCGCCCGCCCCTTGATGAAGAGCTGCACGCGGGCGGCCAGCTCCGGGTCGTGCGGGCGGCGATAGCGCATCGACGTTTCAATTCTGTGGGGAATCACCGAGACGCCCACGATTTCGGCCGCAGACGCCTGACGACAAAGGAAACCACAGAGCGTCAGAATCGCAAACGTGCATCGAAACAGATACATTGCTTCCTCCTAAGCCAGTTGCCGGTTCTGCTGACGCGAGCCCATTTGTGGTGAGCATTCTACCAGCACACCACGCCCCTCGCGTCCGCGACTTGGTACACTATTCATTCGCCGACGATTGTCCGCAAGGACACGTGGCGACTTGTCCGTTGATCAGCCAGAAAAGAGCTGCGTCTACTGAATTCGCGAGGACGCCCCTCGCACGAAAAGGGCAGGAATCGGGTACCTTGATGGTCCTTTCCGGGGGCACTGCGCCGCCCACGGTTCGACGGGGCTCGGCCAGCCACATCCACTGCTTCTTTGGGATTAGAATCGCGCGAGGAGTGAGTGACAGATGCCAAACCCAGTCATCATTGACGCCGTCCGCTCGCCGTTCGCCCGCGTTGGCGGCGCGTATCGAGACACTCGCCCCGATGTGCTCTTGGCACAGACGCTGGTCGGGCTGACCGAACGTATTGGCGTCTCCGGCGACTGTGTCGAAGACGTGGTCGTCGGCTGCGTATCGCAGGTCGGGGAACAGGGCGCGAATATTGCCCGGCTGGCCGTGCTGCAGGCTGGCTTCCCGGTCACCGTTCCGGCAGTCACCCTGAATCGCTGGTGCGGCTCCGGCCAACAGGCAGTTCACAGTGCGGCGCAGAGCGTGGCGGCTGGCGACACCAAGTGTTGTCTCGCGGCTGGAGTCGAGAGCATTTCTCGTGTGCCCGTTTACAGCGACATCGGCGGACTTGAGAAGCTGAACCCAGCGGCTTGCGCAGAGTTTGGTTTGGTACACCAGGCCGAAAGTGGTGAGCGCATTGCCGAGCAATGGATGATTACTCGGGCCGAAGCCGATGCGTTCGGGATGGAAAGCCAACGGCGCGCATCCCGTGCCGCGAACGAGCAATTACACCGCGAATTGCTCCCATTTGAAGGAGCGGACCGTGAAGGAAATATGGTGCGCCTCACTCGCGATGAGGGCATCCGCGATACGGTCGACGCGGCAAAAGTCGCCAGCCTTAACCCATCGTACCGTCCGATTGGAAAAGGAGTCCTAACGGCGGCAAATTCAAGCCAGTTCGCCGATGGTGCGGCGGCCGTGATGCTAGCTGATCGGGATTGGGCGGAAGCGCGGGGGCTTCGGCCCCGCGCTCGCTTCCTGTCACGCGTCGTTGCGGCCGACGACCCAGCGCTGGCGCTGATGGCCGTGGTGCCCGCCACACAAATGGCGCTAAAGCGCAGCGGGCTGCGAATCGAAAACATGGACTGGATCGAGTTCAACGAGGCGTTTTCAACCATCGTCCTGGCGTGGGCGCGCGAAACGGGCGCCGATCTGCAGAAGGTGAATCCCTGGGGCGGCGCGATCGCTCACGGACACGCGCTCGGGGCAACCGGCGTTGCCTTGTTGGCAAAAATGCTCGTTGGCCTGGAAACCACGCGCGGCACGCTAGGGCTCCAGGTGATGACCATCGGGCATGGCCAAGCTACAGCCACGGTTATCGAAAGGCTCTAGTCCGTAACTCGCGGTTGCGGAAAACGGCACGGTCCTGTGAAAGAAGTGAACTAGCGCTATGCATTCTGATCCGGCCACAGAACAGATGTGGATCGAGCGAGATGGCCACCCCCGGTTACAGGGAATTCGGTGCGACGATTGTGGGATAACGA
>CAZUPX010000439.1:0-4012 GCA_964622155.1 uncultured Planctomycetaceae bacterium
GAGCAGCAGCATGGCGCTGTCGGTGATCGGCTGGGCCTTGATCAGCACTCCTTTTTGCCGCAGCTCTTTCTCCAGGTCCTCGCCGACCAGCGGAATCAGGTTCACCAGAAAGTCGGCCTTCAATTGCTTCTCGACAACCTCCTCGCCCGTTTTGGTTCCGGCGGCCGGCTTGAGGACGGGAATTTTTGGCGCGTTGCGAAACTTGCCCAGAACCTGCCGGTTGTCGATGAACTCGACTTCGCGGATGTTGTCGCGATCCAACTCTTGGCGAAAAAAGTCGTAGCGGATCTCGTCTCGCTGCGTGGCGAAGTTGTTGAACCAATACAGCCCGGCCAGCACGATCGTCACCAGGATGATGGCCAGGCCGGTCGTGTTCAACCGAGGCCGCATGGCGGAACCAGACGGCGACGCAGATGGGCCCGAGGGCTTGTCCGGTGACGAAGACATCAACGCATTTCCTTATGAGGATTGACGATGGGAGCCCGGCCCGAGGTGTCCCCAACACGGCCGCAGCGGAATTGTATCCCAAAGCGCTCCGATTTTCGAGGGCGGACATTGACCGCGGCAATGCTCGACGTGTGCCACTGGCTTTGCCAGGGTTCTCTGCCGACTGACGACCCGCAAGCCAGCACTGGCAAAGCCAGTGGCACACAATCTGTCAGTCGCGAGCCTTCGGCCGGGCACGAGACTTCTGCACCAGTTGCACGTCCTCGTAGCGCGTGCCGCGCGGCAACTGGTCCAGCAGGTGACGGACGCCCGTGGACCACCCCTTGCTGAGTGCTTGCTCAATCCGCTCGATCAGCTTGGATTCAAGGAACCATCGCGCATCGATTTCGCGTCCGCTGTCGGCGGCGCGCAGGGCATGGTCAAGCACCACCTCGGGCTCTAGCGCGCGAATCGTCGCGCACTCCTCCGGCGTGAACCCACAGCTCAACAATCGCCACGTCCAATAATGACTCGGCTGCGCTGGGTCTTCGTCTGTAGCCGGGCCCTGTGACGTCAGATCTGAAGCTGGCATCTTCGAGGCTCGATCTTTAGCTGGCTGCTGCGACGCCCGATCTGTAATCGGCCTCTGTGAGGCCGGATATTCCCTATCAGGATCTCGCATTGTATTGCCGGGGTCACAGACCTCGGCTACAGACGGCGATGCGCTTCGTGCGCTCAGCGCTCTGGCGAGTTCAGCGGACAACGGCAACACAGGGAGCGTGTCCGTGCGGCCGGCCATGATGTCGACTCCGCGCGCCGTCAGCCTTACCACCGGGCGAAACTTCTCGAGATCGACTTGCTCGATGAGACCGCACACGATCAACCCGTCGATCAATTCCACGACTTGCGTCTGCTTCAGGTGCGCAAGCAAGCCGAACGTGCTGAGCTTGTCGAGCCGGTTGCGGGTCACGCTCTTGTTGGCCTTGCCACACAGCATCTGTGCCAGCAGGTTCTTGCCCACGCTGCGATGGCTCTGATCGATGCGCGCCACGCCGCTGAGTACGATCCGCGTGACCTCCAGCACTCCCGCGTCGGACGGCTGGGTCTCTTCCGTCCGGCTGGCCGCGTTCGGAATTTCACAGTTGTCGCAATGCCGGCACGCGGGCGAATCTGTCTGGCCAAAATACGATAGGATCTGCTGCTGGCGGCAGTTTGCACTGTGTGCGAAGCGCACAACGTGCGCCAATCGCTCGTACTCGTGCTCCTTCTGACGCTCGAGCAACTCGAAGTCGATTGTCAGCACTTCGAACGGCACGTCGCGGCGGCGAATGTGGATCGCCCGACCGCGGAAGGCCGGCACATAGTCGACGGCATCGAGCGAGGTCGATAGCTCCCGCAGATGTCGAACCAGCGACGTGCTGTCCAACTCCGACAGGTCGCGCAAGAGCGTTCTGGGCTGCACGTAACACCACTGGTGACGCGCTTGGCCGACGAGTTTCTCGAGTGCGCGCAACAGTTGCCGCTTGACTGCCGCGCTTTTGGGCACCAGGTCCACGAGCGTCGGCAGGTCGCTATTCAAGCGTACGGCGGCGGCATTATCGGTCGTCTCGAGCCGCTCCAGCACGCCGGCCGATTCCAGCAGTTTCTCACAAGCGCCGACTCCCTCGCTCGTGATCTTCAAACCAAGCTCCTCCTGAACTTCCTGCTGCGTCATTTCGATCGGGCTTTGCTCCAGCCCGCACAGAAATTGGTAAACCGTGCGCACTACGTCGCGAGAAGGATACGCGCTTTCGATGAAGAACCGGTGAATCCGCTGGTCGCCGCCGCTGGTCAGCAGCAGGCACTGGGCCGGTTGGCCGTCGCGCCCGGCCCGGCCAGCTTCCTGATAGTAAGCCTCCAAGCTGCCGGGCAGGTTGTAATGCACCACGAAACGGACATCGGCCTTGTCGATGCCCATGCCAAAGGCCAGAGTGGCCACTGCGATCTCGGTGCGGCCTTGCATGAAGTCGTCTTGCGACTTGCGCCGCTGGTCGGGAGCCAGTCCCGCGTGATAGACGCTGGTCGCACGGCGCGTGCGGTTGGCGATGCGCTCGCCCAGGTCTTCGCACCGCTTGCGAGTCGAGGCGTATACAATGCCCGAACCTGGGTTGTCGGCCAGGAATGCAAACAACGTCTCGTCCTTGTCGCGGTCCGATGCACAGACCTGCACGCGATAGAACAAGTTCGGCCGCTCAAACCCGGCGATGAAGACCCGCGGATCGTCCAGTCCCAACAGCTCGACGATGTCGCGCCGCACGGCGTCGGTGGCCGTGGCGGTCAGGGCGATCGTCGGTGGATTGCCCAACTGCGCGCGAAAACGCCCCAGCCGCGCGTAGTCGGGGCGAAAGTCGTGCCCCCATTCGCTCACGCAGTGCGCCTCGTCGACCGCCAGCAAGTTCAATTCACAGCGGCTCGCCGCGTCGACAAACCGCGGGCTGCGAAACCGCTCCGGCACCACGTACACCAGCCGGTACTCGCCGGCGGCCATCCGCTCCAAACGCTGGGTTTGCTCCTCGGGCGTGAGCGTGCTGTTGATGAACGTCGCCGGCAGCCCGCGAGCCTGAAGCTGGTCGACCTGGTCCTTCATGAGCGCGATCAACGGTGACACGACCAGCGTCACGCCCCCCTGGGCAATGGCCGGCAACTGATAGCAAAGACTTTTGCCGCCGCCGGTGGGCATCACGCACAGGCAGTCCTTGCCCGACATGACCGTCTCGATCACAGAGCGCTGACCGGGTCGAAATTTGGAGAGCCCAAAAGGCTCAAGGTGGGCTTCCAGGTTTTGCGGCACCGTGCCAGCCATCGTATGCCATCCTTGAAGGGGCCGGGGGTCAGGGGTCAGCGAAGCGAAGGACGTATCGTTGCTAAACGCTGATCCCTGGCACCTGATCCCTGATTCGGCCTGTTAGTATATCGTTCATGACAATCGAATCATCCCCCGAACGTCGCCGCGGTGCCGTGGCGGTCGTCTTGCGAGACGATCGGTTTCTGGTGATTCGCCGCTCGGCCAACGTGGTAGCGCCTGGGGCGATGTGTTTTCCCGGCGGCGGCATCGAGGGCCAGGAATCGGAGATCGAGGCGCTGGTGCGCGAGTTTCGCGAGGAGCTGGGCGCCGCGATCCGCCCGTTGCGGTGCGTGTGGCGCAGCACGACGCGCTGGCACGTCGAATTAGCCTGGTGGCTGGGCGAGTTGGCCAACGGCACCGAGCTGTGCCCCAACCCGGCTGAGGTGGAGTCGGTTCACTGGCTTACCACCGACGAAATGCGCGGCCACGCCGGCTTGCTCGAAAGCAACTGCCAATTCTTAAAAGCGTTGGCCGCCGGCAAGATCATATTAGCCTGAGCCGGGTATCGGCCCGATAATCGCCGCCTACTTCGCTTCGTCAATTGAAATCGTCAGTTCCTGCCGCCCTTCGGCGTCGTCGGGGCTGTCGAGCATGAAACGAACCTGCTTCCCAAGCGGCGTCGTCTGCTTGAAGTGCACGCAGGTGCTCTTGAGGGCGACAATGCTGTCGGACGAAACCGTGATATGTGAAGCATCGATCGCG
>CAZUPX010000440.1:0-4425 GCA_964622155.1 uncultured Planctomycetaceae bacterium
GCCTCTTGTTCCACGTCCAATTCCACGGTCCGTCTACTGCCTGCCATGATGCTCCCTCCCAAATCGAGCGGAAAATAGGTAATCTCCTCCACCACCCCTCCAGCAGACCAAATTTTCCACCCACAATCGAGACGCTCACACTTCCAAACACATTCAGGCGAAAATTGTTTCCCTTTTGACAAATGTCTCGTTACAATGATGCCCAGTTCTCGATTGCGAGCTTGGAAAGCGGCCGAGTCACTTTTCCACGTTCTGTGGGAAGGCCGTGTGAGTTTAAGCGGAACGGTTCTCTTCTCGATTGTCGATTCGACAACACTTTAGACAACAGCGCTACTCGGACGTTTTCCGAGCGACGTGTACTTTTCAAGGACCCATTTCTCTAGTCCGATGCCCCGACGGCATCGCTGCCGCCGCGCGGTTTCTCGAGGACATCTATGGTCAAGGTACTCACAGCAGAAGTTGAAAACGGACAAGCCCTCGAAACGAGGGTCGATCACGGCGCCGCTCGGCAGCCCAATGTTTCCGACGAGCTGGTCACTAATCTGGTCGGACTCTTCAAGCTGCTCTCGGACGAAACGCGCTTGCGGATTCTTTACTACCTGACGCAGAAGAACGAGCTGCACGTGCGCGCCTTATGCGATCTGTTGCATGAGAGCCAGCCGGCCGTGAGCCACCACCTGGCGCTATTGCGCGTGGCCGGCCTGATCGAGCGCCGCCGCGAAGGCAAGCACAACTATTACGGGCTGCGCACCCGGCAGTTTTCCAAGCTTCTGGACATGCTGTTTGCCACCATGCCCGAGGGCTGCAGCCGCATTCGCCTGGATGACTACCTGCTGACGCACTCGCCGGCGTGAGTGGCAGTGAGAATTCTGCTGGGTGCCATGCCCGCGCTTCGCGGGCATGCCGATCTACTCGGTGGTCGACTGGCCCGTCGCGGTATCAACAGTTGTCGAATTCTCTTTCAACAACTCGGCCACCAGTTGCCCGACTTGCTCGTACGTAAACTGCTCGGCCGGGCTTTTGGCCTTCTGATTGTCGAACCGTTTGCGCAGCTCGCCCGTGCGATCGTACACGAACACGGCCGGTATCGCGGCCAGCTTGAACTTGCGGTACAACAGGTCCGACTCTTCGTTGGACATCAGATTCTCGAACGTCGCGCCTTGCGACCGCAGAAAGCCAAGCACCGTGTCGACCTGTTCCTCGGGTTTTCCGAGCCCTTCGTAATCGAAACTTAGCGACATGCAGGCGAGCTTGTCGGGGCCGTATTTCTTGTGCAGCTCGACGAGGTTATGAAACTCCTTAATGCACGGCTGGCAGGACGTGCTCCAGGCGTCCATCACGACGACCTTGCCGCGGTTGGCAGCGATCCGCTCCAAAATCTCGTCGTAGCTGACAATCGACAGCCGCACGCCGTCGCCGACCTGGCTGGCGGGCTCGCTGGCCGTTCGAACGGACGATGACCCCGCGCTTCCTGTCGCTTCAGCATTCGGCTTCGTGGTTCCAACGCCGCAACCGCTCAGCAACAGAAACACGACGCACAAGCTGGTTGACTTCATTACGATACCCTTGTCGCTTGGAAAAAAACCACGGCACCTTTACCACAAAGACACAAAGGACACAAAGACGCACGGAGGGGAACGGTCATCAGTAATCTGCTCCCCTTCGTGTCCTTTGTGCCTTTGTGGTAAATTCCTTCGTCGTTCATTTCATCAGAACCCAGCTTCCCAAATCTCCGAACGATCGTCAACGTTTGAGCGTCTCGGACCGATGAGCGACTTTATTCACCAACGTCACAAGCCTCTTGTCGAGCTCCAGCGGCCGCGCGAGTTGATCGTGGCTTGCGCACCGCTGCGCAGCAACGTCAACCTTTCGCGAATCGTGCGCGCGGCCAGTTGCTCTGGCGTGTCCAAAGTTATCGCTTGCGGCACGGCCAAGGTGATCGGCAAGATCGCTCGCGACGGCGCCGAGACGATCGTCGTCGAAGTCCACCGCACGCTGCCGCCGGTGCTCAAGGACCTCAAGCGGGCCGGCTACAAACTGGTTGGCCTGGAACAGACCACCGGCTCACAGAATCTTCACACGTTCGCCTTCGACCGCAAAACGGTTCTGATCGCCGGCAACGAGCGCACCGGGTTGACTGACGACGTGCTGGTGCTGTTGGATCACGTGGTCGAGATTCCCGTCTACGGTCTCCCCTACAGCTACAACGTGGCCACCGCGACCGCCATGGCGCTGTACGAATATTGCCGGCAGTTTCCGCGGGGGTGACGCGGTCCAAATTCGCGCCAACTATGCAGGATCAAGAGCTTCCGGCCGCGGGTGAGGGAGAAACGACAGCCGTCCGAACGAGCGAACTGTTTCAATCAACGCCGTGTCGACAAGCCGTGGATGCGCGGGCACTGCATCGCGGGCCCTTGCTTCGATCGTGGCTTTGGCTTGTTCGGGTGACACGCCGCACGCAAGAATATAGAGCCAGATAATCGTTGGCGAGCGATTCCAGCCGGCGATGCAATGAACATAGACTTTGGCGTCAGGCTCGCACACCATCCGGTGAAGTGTGCCAAGGCAAGCAAGCGCCACCTCGTCGGGAATGCGTTTCAGATCAGTGATTGAGTGCCACGCGACGTCGCGGAATGGTCCATCGTTTGCTGTCAATATGCTTGGTGCCTCACCGACATTCAGCAAGTGCGTGACTCCAGCCGCGACCAATGCGTCTCGCCGTTGAGGACTCGCGAATGGGCCGACACATAGCGACCGGGTAATCGGAACTACACGGGACCCTGCCTCGTTCATACGATACACCGTACTTGCCGTCTCGGGACGCCGGCTCTACACCCGAGTATGGGCCTACAACTTTAGATTTCAAATGAACACTCCTTGCGATCCCCACCTTGACCATCCCGCAACGGCGGTCCTAGACTTGTAGGTTTGGGTGCGGTTCAGCCCGACGCGTCGGGCGTGTCGATTCGCTGTGGCGAACGCCTTTCTTCGAGTCAGTGAGGTTCCAGGCGGTGGCTGTTACTTGCGTCATTGGTCTGCAATGGGGCGACGAAGCCAAGGGCAAACTCGTCGATTTGCTGACCGATGAGCACGAGATCGTCGTGCGCTATCAGGGAGGGAGCAACGCGGGGCACACTGTCGTCACGGGCGGGCAAACTTACAAGCTGTCACTGATTCCCAGCGGCATTCTAAGTCCCAAGGTTCAATGCGTCGTCACGGGCGGCGTGGTCTTGAACCCGGCCAGCATCCTGCAAGAGATCGACGGCCTTGTGGGGCGCGGGATCAAGGTCGGCAACAACCTGATGCTCAGCGATCGGGCCCACGTCATCTTTCCCTGGCACGTGGCCGAAGACGCGATCTTGGACAAGAGCTGCTCCAGCGGCGAGAACATCGGCACCACGATGCGCGGCATCGGGCCCTGCTATCGCGACAAGGTGGCTCGTTCGTTCGCCGTGCGGGTGGGCGATCTGTATCGCGACAACTTCCGCCAGCGGATCGAGCTGATCGCCGCCAGCAAGAACGAAACGATCGGCGTGCTGATCACGCCCCACCCGTTCAATGCGGCGGAGATCGCCGGTGAGTATCTCGTCTATGCCGAGCGGCTGCGGCCGTACGTGGCCGATACGACCACGTATCTGTTGGACGCGGTCGAGGCCGGCAAGCGAGTCCTGCTCGAAGGGGCCCAAGGCGCACTGCTCGACGTCGATCACGGCACGTTTCCGTTCGTTACCAGCAGCAACAGCTCGGGCGTGGGCGTGTCAAGTGGCTCGGGCATTCCGGGGCGGTGGATCACGAAGGTTATCGGCGTGGTGAAGGCCTATTCCACGCGCGTGGGCGGCGGGCCGTTTCCGACCGAGCAAGACAACGACATCGGCCAACATATCCGCGATCGTGGCAATGAATACGGCACGGTCACGCGCCGCCCTCGGCGCTGCGGCTGGTTCGACGCGGTGGCGGTGCGCTATACGGCCCGGCTGAGCGGTGTCGACGCGCTGGCCGTGATGCTCCTGGACGTGCTCAGTGAGTTGCCCGAGTTGAAGATTTGCACCGAGTACGAAATCGATGGCCAGCGGGTGAAAAATTTCCCCAGCCACGTCGACGACTTACGGCGGGCCGTGCCGATCTATGAGACGCTGCCGGGTTGGCAACGCGACATTACCAAGGCGCGCCGCCTGGCCGACCTGCCCGAGGCGGCCCGCAGCTATTTGGACCGCATCAGCCAGTTGATTGACCGCCCGGTGGAAGTGGTTTCCATCGGCCCCGACCGCGAACAAACGATCTTTGCCAGCCGTAAAGGGTAACGCCAACGTTGGACCGTCAACCGTCTGCGAATATGGCCGAGCACACGACAACCTCCGCGGCCGATGTCTTGGGAGTGCCCTTGGAGGCGCGGCCCAAGCACATCGCCATCATCATGGACGGCAA
>CAZUPX010000441.1:0-1780 GCA_964622155.1 uncultured Planctomycetaceae bacterium
GAGATTCTCGAAGCGTCCGATCCGGCAGCAGTTGTCGAACTATTGGCGAAGGCCGCGTCGCGAGTCGCGCTGGCCGACGTCACGCTCCTTGCACCGATCGATCGCCAGGAGGTCTGGGCAGCCGGCGTCACCTATCGCCGCAGCCAGGTGGCACGCATGGAAGAGTCGCAGGGGGCCGCCTCGTTCTACGATCTGGTTTATTCGGCCGATCGGCCCGAGTTGTTCTTCAAGGCGACGCCTCACCGTGTTGTAGGACCAGGCCAATGCGTTCGCATTCGCCAAGATGCAAGCTGGAACGTCCCCGAGCCCGAGCTGGCACTGGTGCTCAACTCGCGACTTGAGCTGGTTGGCTTCACGATCGGCAACGACATGAGCTCGCGCGACATCGAAGGGGCCAATCCCCTCTACCTGCCTCAGGCCAAGCTATACGACGCCTCATGCGCGCTAGGCCCTTGGATCACGCTGGCAGATTCGATGCCGCCGGCCGGGGAAATTGAAATCAAGTTGGAAGTCCAGCGCGGCGGGCGAACGATTTTCGAAGGTGCAACCTCCGTGGGACAGATGGCCCGGTCGTTCGACGACCTGATCGGATGGCTCGCGCGCGACAATTCTTTTCCGCACGGTGTCATCTTATTGACAGGCACCGGGGTCGTCCCGGGCGATAACTTCACGCTAGCAGCGGGCGACGTGGTCGAAATATCGATCCACGGTATCGGCAAGCTAACGAACAGGGTGGTTCAGGGAGGCTCGACGTAGCTGGCATGCTGTGACGGCGTCGTTGCGGGTGAACCTGTTGTCGATGCCACCCGCGGCCGCCTATGTGTCCACTCAACGACGCGTAGCTTCCTTCGCGCGATTGTTCGTCCCGGCGCGGCTCAGCCCCTATAATCGATATAACCGGCACATGACGGGCAGTCTGCCTTGTCGCGAGCGTGGTCGCCTGAGATGTCACTTCTCTATTTTCCCCGCTCAAGCCGATTCGATAGAGCCGACCTAGCTGGCAGTCGTTAACAGCAAGCCACCCAACGGGTTGGTTGCGTTAAGAGTCGCCAAATCGCGAGGCCCAGAAGGTTCGTCACCGGCGCCAGGACCGGAGTGCTCGTTACGACTGGAGAAAGTTTCTAAAGTCGCCCCCCTCCGCGAATCGAAACTAACTTCGGAAGGTTTGTTTCGACGAGTCCTTCATACAACGAAGAATCCGACGGAACCGACTGCAGGGGGGAACCTGCCGGCGATGCACTCACGCGTCGCCCGAGAGGCATTCGATCGATGTGGTCGCTTTGCCGCACGCACGGTCTCCCCTCGCCAAAACGTATGCAGTCAGGTGGTCCAAGTTCGCTTGATCGTTGAGAAGTGCCATCGGCCGTGAGCCTGTGGGCAAACTTTAGGGTTTGTGAATTTTCAACGACTGACGGATGCAACCACCTGCCGATGTCTTAACTGAGGCAGCGGAACAGAGGGACCTGAACCACGCCACGGCGAGGCCATTTAACAAGGTAAAGCCCCGACCCAGATGTTCATGCTCCGGCCGGTTGACCCCACAACCGACCCGAAGGACCGGATTAAAGGCCGAACCAGGCATGAGCAAGGGGCCAGCAAGCTCCGCGGATCGTTTTGAACAAAAGCGATTCTCGGGGTCGAGTTCCCACACCAGCGCGAGTCAATTGGAGAGCCTGCGATGAAGGTCTTCACAACGGGTCAGGTCGCAAAGATCTGTAAAGTAGCCCCACGCACCGTCAGTAAATGGTTTGATTCCGGCCGTCTGAAGGGATACCGCATT
>CAZUPX010000442.1:0-5984 GCA_964622155.1 uncultured Planctomycetaceae bacterium
AGGGGCCAGGGGCTAGGGGTCAGGGTAGAAGAGTGACGAAGACACGGACACGAGTTCCGCATGCGCGTTGTCGTCCCTGAACCCTGAACCCTGATCCCTGACCCCTGCATGCGCATTGTCGTCCCTAATCCCCAGCCCCTAGCCCCTAGTCCCTGCTTCATCATGGCTTGGCATCTCCTAGCCTTGCGCGGGCGCAGAAATTGGTGACGTTGTCTTCGTCCTGGGACAAGTATGATGGGGTGGACGGCTGGGCCTTCTCGCCAACGCCGGCGGGATACATGCGCGCTCCAACGAATGAGAGCCCGAGGCCGGGGGGCGACGCCGTCGTTGGCGCCGCCGGATCGACGCCGTACCTCCCATCGCCGCCTGGAGCGATGATCTGAAAGGAGTCGGGGTTAATCCAATCTTCGCCCGGATCGAGCGTGCTCGATCCGCCGGTCGAGGTGAGGCTGTGGCCGTTGGCGTTCAAATCGTTCCAATAGGGAACCGCCGCGCCAGCGTCGGCGAAGATGACCCCTGTCGTGATGTCCGATGGTGTATAAAAACCCGTGTTTGTAAAGTTGAAGGCGTTCGGGGTGGCAGGCTGCCCCATGCCGACGGCCTTCGGAGGGAGGCCGTAGAACGTGACGGTCGTGCCGCCCGGCCCGCTGATCGAGTGCGCCGAGAAATACACGTAGGGCCCCTGCCTGCCGTCAAGCTTCACTCCCTGCGGAAAGTAAGAATGCAACGTGATCGTGACAGCTGCGGCACCGGGTGTCGGGAATTGAATGAGCCGTGATTTGTCGAAGTCAAAAAAGGATGTCCGCGTGACCTTCATTCCGATCTGAGCGTTCCCCATCGAATCGGTATAAATCTGAAGTCCATCGGGCGTCACGAATGGAGCCGTCACATCCGGGCCAAACCCCGACAGCCAAAAGACCATCGCCTCATCAGGACGAAAACTTGTGGTATCTACCGCCTTCGCTAGCTCATTCGCCAGGTTCGCAAGCTTGTAGCGCGGAAACGCACGCGCAATATGCTGTTTGATCGCCGCGCTATTGTTTGACCACCGCAAATCGCACGGCGGGTACGACCCGTATTTTTCCTTGTAGGCTTTGAACGCCGCGTCGAGCGCGTCGACTTCGACCTTCATGCGGGTTTGCTTGGCGGTGTCCAGCCCGCGGATGACCGCCACGCTGGCCAGAGAGGCCAATACGGCCATGATCGCAATCACGACCAGCAATTCCGTGAGGGTGAAAGCGCGCCTACGGCGTGCAGGGGCTAGGGTCTCGGGGCTAGGGGCTAGAGCAGGAAAAGGACGCTTCACCACCAAGGCACCAAGGGCACGACGGACGGAATCAGCCACCGAGACACGGGAGGCACGGAGAGGAAGAGCTTTCAGGCAGGATGCCTGACCTACAGTCGTACTAATCCCTGACCCCTGGCCCCTGGCCCCTGATCCAGCCCCTGGCCCCTGATCCCTATCTTGCTCACAGTCCATGTCAGCTTTCCTTTTTCGACAATGAATTAAACGGCTCGCAGGCTGGAGGCAGTCGGTTCGAGACCAGCAGGCAACCATTGCCTTCGTCCCTACCTCAAGCCTCAGGTCTCAAGCCTGCAGCCTTCCTCTAGCTCAGATCGGTGATGAGCTTTACCAGCGGCATGAATAGCGCGATGACAATGAAACCTACTGCCCCGCCCAGGACAATGATCATCAGCGGCTCCATCAAGCTGACCAGGCTTTCGGTCAGCACCGACACTTCCTCGTCGAACGTGTCGGCTACTTTGTAGAGCATGGTGTCGAGCTCGCCTGTTTCCTCGCCGACGTCAACCATGTTGACCGTCAGGTCGTCGACGATTCGCGAGTTCATTTTGCCCATGTACAGCAACAGCCCGATCGGCCCGGCACAGAAGAAGAACCAGAAAAATGCGCAAAAGGGTTGAAAGCTCATCTTCGAGAACTCTTTCATCGGCTTGGAGATGCTCTCGCCCTCGCGAATCGACTCGGTGATCTTGCCGAACATGTACTCGAATTGGGCATTGCCTGAGGTCTCGCGCGTGATGTTCAGCGCCTCCAAAATGGGCACACCGCTGGCGACCAGGGTGCCCAGGGTGCGCGTGGTGCGCGCCAGGATGTTCTTTTCGACCAGCATTCCGAAGATGGGCATCTTGAGGATGAACATGTCCCATCCGACGCGGCCCGCCTTAAACTTGCGCAGCAGCTTGATAAACAGCCACAACCCAATCGGTATGCCGGGAATCAGGAACCAATAGCTGACCGCGGCTTTCGAGATCACGATCAGCACCTGGGTCATGGTGGGCAGGGCCGTGCCGAAGTCGTCGAAGATCTTTTGAAACGAGGGCACGATCTTGATCATGATGAACGTCAAGATGCCCACGGCCACCGAGATGACCACCACCGGGTAGATCATGGCGCCTTTGATTTTGCGCTTGAGCGACTGGGAGCGTTCCTGAAATTCGGCCAAGCGCTGCAAGATGATTTCCAGCGCACCGCCGGCTTCGCCGGCCTTGATCATGTTGACATACAGACGATCGAAGGCCTTGGGGGCCTTGGACATGGCCTCCGAGAGCGTGGCACCGGCCTCAATCTCGTCGCACACGTCCATCAAGCAGTTTTTGAAGCGCCCGCCCTTGCACTGGTTTTCCAGAATTCGCAGGCTCCGCAAAATCGGCAAGCCGGCGTCTTGCAGAATCGAAAGCTGCCGGGTGAAACTGGTGAGCAGTTTGCTGCTGACGCCGCCGATGGCAAAGCTTCGTTTGCGACCGCTCTTGGCCTTGTCGGTGGCCGCCTTCTTCTGCTTCTTGACCGCGATCCTGGTGATGAAGTAGCCCATCTGGCGAATGGTCGCCTGGGCTTCCTCCTGGTTCGGCGCTTCGATCACGTCCTTGATTTCCTGGCCCGTATTGTCGAGCGCTTCGAATTGATAGGTCGGCATGATCGCGTCCTTCTTTTCTCGCAGGCTTGCCTGAGCCGTTTTCTGTAACAGATCCCGGGGGACCGCAGTCCCTGGGCTTCAGTGTTATGTTGTGCTGGTTTGTTTCGTTGACGGATTAGCCACAGAGAACCCGGAGGACACCGAGACCAACGAAGCCTGAATTCCCCGGATTCTCAACATAATTACACTCACTCAATGTCTTACCCTTCTCTGTGGCCTCTGCGTTCTCTGTGGCAAAATCTTCCTCGTTCACCGTCGCAAGACTACCTATGCTTCCAAAATCGTTTCTCGGATGACTTCATCCAGCGTGGTGCGGCCTTCGGCGGCGGCGTCCAAGCCGGCGTCGCGGAGCGTGATCATGCCGAAGCCGCGTGCCGAGTCGCGCAGTTCGTCGCGCGAGGCGTTCCTCATGACCATGTCTCTCAGGTCGTCGTTCATGATCATCAGCTCGAACAGGCCCACGCGACCCTTGTAGCCCGTGTTGTTGCAGGCGTCGCAGCCTTTGCCGCGATAGTAGGCCTTGCCGACGAGGTCGGCCGCCGTCAGCTCCAGGTCTTGCATCACTTCGGCGCTGGGGACGACCACTTCGCGGCATTGCGTGCAAATGCGGCGGACCAGGCGCTGCGCCAGGATGGCCTCGACCGTGGCGGTGATCAAAAACGGCGCGATGCCCATGTCGCGCAATCGCGTCACGGTGCTGGGCGCGTCGTTGGTGTGCAGGGTGCTGAACACGGTGTGTCCGGTGAGCGACGCCTGCACGGCAATTTCGGCCGTCTCGATATCGCGAATTTCGCCTACCAGGATCTTGTCGGGGTCTTGCCGCAGGATGGCGCGCAGGCACATGGCAAACGTGTTGCCAATGCCGGCGTCGATGGGCACTTGAATGATGCCTTCGATATCGTACTCGATCGGGTCCTCCGTCGTGATCAGCTTGTCTTCGATCGAGTTCAGTTCGCTCAGTGCCGAATAGAGCGTGGTGGTCTTGCCGGAGCCGGTCGGACCTGTCACGAGGATAATGCCGTTGGGCTTGTGCATCACCGTGCGAAACGCCTTGAGCGTGGTCGCGTCCATGCCGACTTTGGCCAGGTCGAGCGACACGACCGAGCGGTCCAAGATTCGCATGACGACGCTTTCGCCAAACATGGTCGGCAAGACGCTGACGCGCAGATCGACGGGGTGGCCGCCAACGGTCAGCTCGATGCGGCCGTCCTGCGGCATGCGGCGCTGGGCAATGTCCAGATTGGCCATCACCTTGATGCGCGTGGTGATGGCAAAGGCCAGGTGCCGCGGAGGGGGCACCATTTCATACAGCACGCCGTCGGCCTTGATGCGAATGCGAAATTCGTCCTCGAACGGCTCGAAGTGCAAGTCGCTGGCGTGGTCCTTGATGGCCAACAGCAGCACCATGTTCAACAGCTTGCGGACCGGCGCGCTGTCGGCCAGGGCTTCGACACTGGTGAGGTCGATGGGACCTTCGCGATTGGCAGCCGCGGCAGCCGCCGCCAGGTCCACGTCCTTGTCCATGTCCGACACGAGGCTCTCGACACTCTCGCCAGTCGCGTAAAAACGATCGAGGGCCTTGAGAATGTCTCGTTCCGTGGCCACGACCGAGCGGATGTCGTAACCCAAGAACGTCCGCAACTCGTCCTGGATCGACAGGTTCTGCGGATCACACACGGCAATGGTCAGCACGTTGTCGCGAAAGCTGATCGGCACGATGCGATAGAGTTGTGCCATCGTGTCGGTGACCAGATTGAGCACGTTGGGCGGAATCACCGTGTCGGCCAGGTGAATCACTTGCAGGCCCCACTGCTCGGCCAGTGCCTGGGCGAGCTGCTCCTCGTTGATCAACCCCTGGGCTTCGGCCACCTTGCCGAGCAACTGGCCCGGATGCTGCTGCTGCTCTTCCAGCAGCGCCTCGAGCTGATCATCGGTGATGAATCCGAGATCGACGAAAATCTGACCGATTCGCCTGATCGCCATAGCTACTCACCCGCTGGTCATTCAAGGGACGAGTACAAGTTAGTGTTCTTCCGCCTTTTTCTTCACGTCGTCCTCGTCGTCAAACAAACCGCGCTCCGCACGGGCGATTCGGGCCGCCAGATCGTCGGGCAACTGGGCCTTGGCCAGCACGTCGGCCTTCGCGCACTTCTGCTCGCGCCATAGTTGGAACAGCGAGTCGTCCAACAGCACCATGCCCTGCTTGGCGCCGGTCTGAATGGCGGATGTGATGCGAAAGGTTTTGCCTTCGCGGATCAAGTTGCCGATGGCGGAATTGCACACCAATAGCTCGTACGCCGCGATCCGGCCGCCGCCGATTTTGGGAATCAGGGCCTGGGAGAGCACGGCGATGATCGAGGTGGAGAGCTGCGTGCGGATTTGATCCTGCTGATTGGTCGGAAACACGTCGATGATGCGGTTGACCGTGCTCGAGGCGCTGCTGGTATGCAAGGTGCCGAAGACGACGTGTCCGGTCTCGGCCGCCTCGATGGCGGCGTGGATGGTTTCCAGGTCGCGCATTTCGCCGACGAGGATGATGTCCGGGTCCATGCGCAACGCCCGTTTGATGCCTTCCTTGAAATCCGGGACGTCGACCCCAATCTCCCGC
Organism: uncultured Planctomycetaceae bacterium; assembly: GCA_964622155.1. GTDB lineage: Bacteria > Planctomycetota > Planctomycetia > Pirellulales > PALSA-1355 > CAZUPX01. Next base: position 5,545 of record CAZUPX010000442.1, read on the forward strand.
TGATTGACGGTGCATTTTTTGTGAGAGTGGTAATACTCGATCGGATCCTCCAAAGTGATCATGTGGCGATCGTAGTTGTCGTTGAGGAAATTCATCATGCTGGCCAGGCTGGTCGTTTTTCCCGATCCAGTGGGACCGGTGACCAGCAACAGGCCGCGGGGCCGGACGATGAGACGCTTGATCGCCTCGGGCATGCCGATCTGTTCAAAGGTCAAAAATTGGCTGGGGATGCGCCGGAGCACCATGCCGATGGTGCCTTTTTGCTTGAAGATGGCCACTCGAAACCGGTAGCCGTCTACAAACTCAATGGCAAAGTCGCTTCCTCCAATTTGTTGGAGTTGTTGTTGACAACGGTCTGGGGTAATGCTCTTCATCAGGCCCGTGGTGTCATCCGAGTCCAAGACCTTGGTTTCCAGGCGGCGCATGCGCCCTTGGTGGCG
>CAZUPX010000443.1:0-5280 GCA_964622155.1 uncultured Planctomycetaceae bacterium
CGACGGTTGAAACAAACGGGTGCCCGCTGGCGTGTCCGCCGCGTCAACCGCATGGCCGGCCTCTGTACCTGCGTTTACAGCGATCACTGGGAAGCTTACTGGGCCAACGCCGCCTAAACGCCGGAATCCACTCGCGCACCCTACTGGCGCCCCCAATCGTCTTTAGTGGTGACCAGAAACCGATGAGGCTGGACACCCGGTTCTGACGGGCGGCGCGAGGCGGCAATTAGGGTGCGGTTGCTGGAACGGATACCTATGATGACTGAAAGCCTCTGCAAAACCTGTCAGCATATGCGGCAGGTCATTGCAATCGTCGAGTGGCAACCTGATTGCAGACTAAGACTGCGCATGAAGGAGTTCTCACCTCTTCTTGCTCGCTTGGCTACTGGCTTCGACGAGACGTGGCACTTTGAACGCATGGGCAACGGAACCAGGGTCATCCGTTCCTTTAATTTGCACGCCAAGTCCGCTCTAACCCGGCCATTGCTTTGGGTGATTTCGATTCTTATCAAGAAGGCCATCGCCCGGCATCTGGCACAGATGCGTGTCGGGGCAACGCCTTGAACGATGTTGGAATCAATGGCGAAACTGATTCGCTTCCCGAACCCACCGCCTCAACCGAGGAATCCATCGAGGCACATTCCGCCGATACTCCTCGTAGTCGGCACCAAACCGCTTCGACAGCGACGGCTCCTCAAAGAGCGGAATAAATGTCAGGTTGACCGTCACGACGCCGGGCAGGAGGAGGATTGCTCGAATGTGCTTCCAGGCTTCATGCATGGCCCACGCCTTGCTACCGGCTGACGTTGGCGAGCCTGTTCCTGACTTCCCACACGATTTCGTCGATTTGGTACGGCTGCAGAGAGGTTGGCTCTTCTTCCAGCTTGGCACGCCATGCGATCAGGATTTTCTGCTTGCCTGACTCCGATGGCTTCACACGGGCCTCATCAACAATCTGATTTATTGTTGCTTCCCAGGGTTTGAGGTTCATCGGCAAATCCTTTGCTATCTCGATCTCCTCCGTCAAATCCGCTCGTCTTCATTATGGGCCTGTGGCATGCCGAGGGACATGCCTCTGCCGTGCAATGTGTCGTCGTGGCGTCTGATTTCGCCGTCCTGTAATGATGAGCCGGCGACATCTGTGACCACTGGCGATCGGCTATAATGGGTTCCCGACACAGGGAGGTTTAAATCATGACCGTGATGACCCTTTATCCCTACCTCTACCACGGCATGTGCTGGGTCTTCGATGATCCGCAGACTGGTCTCAAGGAAGAAGCTTTTGTGCTCGGGGCGTCGGAAATGATCTCCACGCTGCTCGAAGCCAAGGGCATTCCAAACGCCGAACGTGGGTTCACTTTATCGTTCACCGATGAGCCGTTCGACCACGACGTGAAATTGACCTGGATACCTGCTGTGCAGGCAGCCAAGGCGACTGGCCAGCAGGTGAGCGGCCTCCCGGCGACCGGCAATTGGTATACCGGTGTCGTGGCAGGCAAAAGCATGATCGCTTGGCTGTGCCCGGCACTGTACGAGTATTTCAGAGAGGCACCCAAGAGGATTTTCGTCAAGGCCGAGAAGCTGCCTGAGGGGGTCGATCCGATCTGGCACATCAGCAGCGACGATCCTCAGGCACGACGCTACATGTCGGCGGAATCGAGCGCCCCTTAACCCAATCGGAGCGGCAAGTTGCACAAGTCATAGCCAAGTCATTTCACCAAGTCCCGTCGAACCTTTCTGGTTGTCGTTTTGTCTATTTGAGATTGGCCACAAGGAGGGCCTGTCATGTCTAGCATTTTCCCCAGCGTTCACGTAGGCGACCCAATTCGCCATCAACAATTATCGGTCTTTCCGCTCTTCGCTGACGCACCAGCGCCAGTCGAATATGCTCTGGGTGCCGACGCCATCAATGATGGAAGTGTCGTAGTCGAGGAGGTCAGCGAAGCAGGCTCCGTGCCTACGCTGTCGGTTACAAACAAGGCCAATCTTTTGGTCTTGTTTTTGGAGGGCGAGCAACTGATCGGTGCCAAGCAGAATCGGATTCTGAACACGTCGATTCTGGTCGCTGCCAACAGTAAAACGACGATCCCGGTGTCATGTGTCGAGCAGGGTCGTTGGCGATTTAAGTCCAAGCTATTTGGATCGAGTCGAGCCTACTCCCCATCGAAGCTGCGGTACGCTTTGAAAATGAGCGTCACTCAGTCCGTGCAAAAGGGCCACGGTCACAGGTCCGATCAGGGTCGAGTGTGGGCCGAAGTCGCTCAGCATCAACGGGCGCATGGTGTGACCTCCGAATCCTCTGCAATGGAGGACACCTTCGAGTCCTATCGAGGAGAACTGGACGAACTGCAAAAACGATTCGCCTACATCGAAGGGGCGTGCGGTGTTGCAGTGGCCCTCGGCAAGCAGATTGTTTGCTTGGACCTTTTCGATAAGCCCTCAACCTGCGGGAAGGTCTGGGACCGCATGCTTTCCAGTGCTGTGCTAGAATCGTTCTCTCCAAGCGCCGATGAAAACCAAGCTGGCGTTGCCGATGTGGAGAGTTTCATCGCCGAACTCGGAACTGCACCGTGGGAGTCTGCAACCCCTGCCGGTGAAGGCCAGGAGTTTCGGAGTGCCACCGAACATGGTTCCCAGGCGTCAGCTTTGTGCTTTGCTGACCGAATCGTACACGGGAGTGCGGTTGCAGCAGGTCGGGACTAGCAGAAACCGCAGATTCTGAGGAAGAGCGACCGGTCGGCTGCTGCTAATGACTACCGTCCCTTCGATCCAACCTTCGGCCAAAATTTCCCTGTCCTTGCCATGTACGCTCGGTACTGATCCCCGAACTTCTCGATGAGCTTTTGCTCCTCTTTTCGTGTTCGAACGAAAAGCAACGGGGCGAATAGAAGGGCGATCAGCCCGACGAACCAGTTGGCCGCAAGAAATGCTATCGAAGTAATCAGCAGGACAATGGCTACGTAGAAAGGATGCCGCACCCATCGATAAGGGCCGGTAGTCACAAGCGTGGCATTGGCTCTGGTCACCACCGTGTCGGTCAGGTTCTTCCCCAAGTTCGTCAGCGTCCAAAATGTCAGCGCACAGCCCATCACGCCGACTCCTGCTCCCAGCCACCGCAACCAACTTGGGAGCGGCACGCTAGCGCATTCCATCCAGCTTGGGTTAATCAAATAAGCGAGAGCCGCAACCCATAGGCAAAGCCCGACAAGTCGCAGGACGATGGCGAACAATAGCCCTTCGTCTTTTCGTGAAATGCGTTCGCCGGATTTCGCCGCCTGCCACCGATGGTAACCCACAATGACGAGCGTAAGGCCGAAGATCGTCAGCAAGGCAATGCGATAGGTAGCTTCGGGGGGCATGGGTTTTTGCCTCGTGGATAGCTAAGGCCATCAATTGTAGGATGACTCCTCGGAAATCAATCACGAAAAAGCCAAGAAACTGAGATGGTCAAAAAAGGGAGACGACCCGTGCGGCAGCCGGCGACGAAGTTCGCAAACCTGAGGAAGAAGATGGAACAAAACAAGGTTAAGGCGAAGTCGGGTCGCAAGAAGTAGGAAATGGCGCATGTGCGGCGGATTCACCCTTCGAACCCCGCCCAAAGGGCATCATCGCCGCATTGGCGGAAAAGGGAATCGATGTCACGTCGCCCCAAGTGAGCAGCACATTGAAGGCGGCTGGATTGCGACGAGGCAGACGTGGGCGGAAAGCAGGGAAGCCGGTTGCGGGGAGCAACGGTCAGGGGGCATTCGTTCAATGTCAACGAATTGGTGCAAGTGAAGAAGCTGGCCGAACAGCTTGGCGGCACCGCCAGGGTCAAGGAAGTGGCGGCTGCGTTGGAGCGGCTGGTGTAGAATTGTTCGGATTCCGAACACGGAGACCGTACAAGCAACGGATTTGCAACCGATGCATCGTCTTCGGCGTTCCGAGAAGGCAAGCGTTTTATCGGAATCAGCCTCAGGCGGATTATCTCGGCAATGGAGGAGCCGGAGCGCCGCAAGAACCGAATGTTTGATGCGACCGCAGCGCCCGGGTCCGATCCGCCCCCCCACCCGATGCGCGCTTGTACTCTGATACGACTAAACGAACACAGACCACAAATTGTGGTCCGTGCGCGACGCCGTCGTTGCGGTTCGATTTTCGCCGCCTACTTTTTCGCCTGCGCTTGCACTAGCGGCGCGTCGTCTTCGACCGATAAGGTGCCGAACCAGCCGATCATCATTTCGTGCCAGGTTTGCGGGCCCCATTTCACCGTCTCATTCGGGTTGGGGTTGGCCAGGTTGTTTTCGGAGTTGTCGAAGTGAGCGGTGCATTGCAGCTTCGTGCCCTTGGGCATCAGCTTCGGCTCCGTGGGAAAATATGTGATCTGCCAGTTGAAATCGTACTTCGGCACATCCAGCAAAATCTCGCTCGTGCCATCGGGGTACATGGCCTCGAAGCGGAACGATTTGCCGCGCAGGTGCATGTGCGGCATCATGCGAAACAGCAGTTGATCGGACGTGAAGATGTGTTGCGAGGCGACCTCGTGGTTGTCCGCATGCGGTGGAATGGCGAGCTTCAAATTCATCGCGCCGCCACCGTGGACGATCTTCTTCACGTCCTTCGGATCGGCAAACACGAACCCGATGTAGCTCTGGTCGTCTTGCTCGGCGCCGTTGGGCGTGTAGTGCATCTGGAAGCTAATCTTCGAACCTGCCGGCACGTATAGCGCGACACCTTCCGGCTGAGGCAAGACGGTAGAGCCGGGCGCGTAGCCGCCCACGCCGATCCTCGCGCCGAACGAGCGTCGACCACGACCGGCGGTCTGCCCATTCTCGGCTCCTTCGGGCGCATCGTCCACGTCGGCGAGTGATCCGCCCGGGGCGATCGCGGAGACTATAATGTGATGCACGACGGCGCGGTTGCCTGGCAGCGCTTCGGCGGCCTTGATCCACTTGTCCTCGGTCCAGCCTGGATCGACGACGAAGTTCTGATAGTCGACGACTCCCTCGGCCGGCACGATGAATGGCTTCTCCATCCGCACGATCTGATCGGGCTGGGGAATCCGCCAACCTTCGGTCCATTGCCTAGCCGGCGGAAGGTCGGCGTCGTTTCCTTTGGGGCAGCCGTTTGCGATCCAAGTGAACAAGAGTTTCCTTTCGTCGTCAGTCAGGCGCGCGTCGTTGCTAAAGTGTCCGTATTTTGGATTGGCTGACCAGGGCGGCATACGGCCCTCAGAGACGACTTCCTTGATCATCGCGCCCCATCCGGCCACGTCGTCGTAATCGGTCAAAGCAAAGGGGC
>CAZUPX010000444.1:0-3995 GCA_964622155.1 uncultured Planctomycetaceae bacterium
TCCTGCCGTTTGCGCACAATCTCCATCTGCTGCACCAGCAGCAAGGAAATCATGAAAATCGCCCCTAAGGCGCCAATCAACAGCCGTTTGGTTTTCAGCGTCATGTTCTATCCAATCAAGAGCGTGTCAACGAAAATGATGACCGTGCGACAGAATCTACGTCAATGCGCCACCGCGGCTTCCCAGACGGTCAACGCGATGATCAACAGCACCGCGACGATGCCGATGTAGGTGCTGGCTTCCTCCGTCCGGGTGACCCTGCGGAGCCAGCCATCGATCCAAGGCCAAAGGAACATGGCACAAACGATGAACCCCATGCTTAGCACGGCAAACGTCGGCCCAAACAGTTTGAGCCAGCGGAAAGTGACGTAGAAGAACCATTCGGGCTTGATCACATCGGGCGTAACGAGGGGATCTGCCTTGGGTCCCATCGCCGCCGGAAATATCGTGGCCAAAGCGCTGAGCACGATCATCAACGCCAGGCCCAAGATCAACTCCATATAGAAGTGATCGGGGAAGAAATTAAAGTGGTCGGGGCCGGACGGGTCGTCGTCGAACCGCAGTTCCGTGACACCATGCAGCCGGATCAAGAGGATGTGTACAATGATCAACAAGACCAACGTCGCGGGAAGAATCGCGGCATGGAGGATAAAGAACCTGGGCAAGGTCTGCTCGTTATAGACGTCGCCGGCCAGGAGCATCTTCTTAAGCGGTTCGCCCAGCAGCGGTACCGTGTTCAAGATATTGCCGCCCACCGTCGCCCCCCAATAACTCAACTGCTCGAAGACGAGGCTGTAGCCCGTGAAGCCAAGCCCGAGCGTGCAGAGCAACAGGCACATTCCAATCATCCAGTTGATTTCTCGCGGTTTGCGGTACGCGGCGGTAAAGTACACGCGCATTTGATGCAGGATGACCGCGGCCACCATCAGTGTGGCTGCCCACTTGTGCAAGCTGCGAAAATACCAACCGAACTCGACGTCGTCGGTAATGTGCTGGATCGATTCGTAGGCGGCGGTCGAGGAGGGTTGATAGTAGATGGCCAGCAAAATGCCAGTGACGATTTGCACGACGAACAAATAGGCCGGCGTGCCGCCAAGGCAGAACCACCAGTGCTTCATGTGATTCGGCACTGGCTCGTTGGTTAACGCGCGCAACTGATCGCCCGACAGCGGCACTCGTTCGCGGAACCAACGGGCGACAACGGTCACGCCAGGTTCTCCCGACTCGGGCGGCGCAGCGGCGTCACGGCAGCGGACCGACGCGTGGCCTGGTTTAACCGCCCCGCGGAGGCGCCCACGGACTCGACGCTTATGGCGATATACAAAAGCCCGCCTTCGACTTTGAGCGGATATCGCGATAATTCCTGCTCGGCTGCTTTGGGCGGTCCGCTGACGGGCTTCCCCTCCGGATCGAAGACGCCGTTGTGGCAAGGGCAAAAGAATCGTTGATTGTGCGATTCCCAGTGGACGCGACAACCCAGGTGCGGGCAAATGCTCGAAAGCGCGATGAAGTCGTCCGTCTCAGCCGAATGCTGTGAACCAGCACCCGGGCGGCGGGCAATCGCCACCCGTACGCCGGTCGGAGATTCAAAGGCCAACGAGTCGCCCGGCTGAATACTGTTGGCCTCGGCCACGAACAGCCACGGCGTTTCCACTTTCGTGGGAAAGATGTATCGGCCGGCCATGATGGCAAAAGTGCCGTAGCCGGCGACGAGCCCTCCCGCCATCGCCACCGTGGAGAACGTCGACAGAAAATCTCGACGATCAGGGACTAACTCAGACGGGACGGACGATGCGTCGCGTGACTCGACGCCGTGATGTAACTCGCCTGGATCCATCGCTAGCCTCGTTTCTGCACTTCGAACGCGACGTCCAGCTCGACCGATAGTGCCCGCAGCGATCATTCGCGGTCGTCAAATTAGCAAGGGCTTCGGCAACCGTCAACGTATGCCCGTGGCCACAAAAGCCTCTCGGGCCCAACGCGCGTCAGCATGGCAGGATTGCGTTGGCCCCGCATTGTCGATGGCACGCAATGTGCAACGCCTTGCCAGAATGGCAACCAAGGGCGACAAATGTGAGCGCAGCGGGCTCTATTTTGTGAGCGGGGCGTGCGGCCACGCCTCACAACGCGCAGTACAGCGCAACGAGTCGCTGCCGTGTTGCTATATCTGCGGACGTCCGACGACCTGGACGCTGCTGCGCGAATTCTCCGCCAGTGCCGAAGATACCGACGGAACGATCGGGGGACGGGACAGTGCGGGTTAATGGCGACCGCGGCTCACGATCAATCCTTCGAAAGGCTGACGATCCGCGGTCAAAGCGATAAGCAGATTCGAGAGCACCTCCGCGACGGCAGCCCCGTGCCGGTCAATCATGGACTTCCTGGGCGGGTCGCTTGTGTCTTGGCGTCACGACTGTTTATTTCAACGAGATAACGCACCAGGTCAAGGAACTCGTTGCTCTTGAGCGCCGCGGCCAGATTGGCGGGCATTAGCGAACCGCCCAAGGATTTCTCGGCGATCTCGGCTCTGGCAATGCGCGTGTCGCCTCGGACTGGATCGCGCAGCACAATGTCGTGACCGTCGTCGAGGACCTGAATGCCGGTAACGACCAATCCGCCGTCAGTCCGCAATGTGACGGCATGAAACCCCTCCTTGATTATCCGGTCGGGGAGAAGAATTGATTCCACGATGGGTTCGGGCTTGACCTGCGTGCCGAGCATGGCCAGGTCAGGGCCCACGTTGGCGCCCTTGCCGGCTATGGCATGGCACTTTGTGCAGTTGAGTTCTTGGCGCTGAAATACCTCTTCGCCGCGCCTCGCATCGCCCCGCGTGAGAGCCTGCTCCGCCATCGTGCATAGCACTTCCGGCTTCAGATCGGTCACGATGCCAATCAGCCCGGCCTGACCAGGCGCGTGTTCGACAGGCGACATCGACTCAATCCACTCGCTCAGCAGGGCCGCGCCCTCTTCGTCAACTTGCGTGCGGCCGAATTCGGGCATCATGATGCCTCCCTCCACGGACCGCACGCGATACAAAATGATGGAGGCCTTCGGCTGACCAGGCAGGATGTCGAAGTGCAGTCCGCCGCTGCCGCGACCGGCAGCGACCGGCGTTTTTAGTACGCCGAACACGCTCGGCTGCTCAACCTCAGCGGCCAACTGCAAGCCGGAATTGGCCGCCGTTCCGCGTCGATTGTGGCAGTGGGCGCAATTCGCATCGAGCCACGCGCGTGCCCGCTGTTGGACCGTTCCGGTCGCTGGATCGTTCCAACGGGAAAGGCGCGGCAAATCGTCGCCTGGCGGGAGTCCACGGAGCAGGCCTGCACGCCGCCAAGTGGCCAATTGACCCTCACCGGATGTCGCGGCAGACGGCGGGCAATTCAACTGCCGCACGCTGACCGCGATCGGTGTGACGATGTCGCCAATGCGGTGACAGCGCTTGCAGTCGTTGAAGTTCGGAACAATGTGTGTCTGCTGCCGAACCTCGCCATTGTCCGACTGGCGGCGAACCTCAATTCTTGCGCCGAGAAGCTCCAATTGCGCGTCGGTCTGTGCCTCGTTCCAAACATAGGGCAGTCCGATCCACTTATCGGCGCGGCGCAAGAGTACGCGCGTCTCGACGATTCGTCGGCCACCATTTCGATCGGCATCAGGGTAGCTAAACGTCTGGGCTAGAACAGTGCCCAGCGGAACCTCAAACGGGCCGTTCGCAGCATAGCTGACCGGCTCGTTGCGGGGCAGTTTCATCACAAGGTCGCTGTCGGCATAGTCGCAGAACGACGCCGAGTTGATCTCGTAACGCGTTACGCCTTGCGCTGGAACAAGCCGCGCGAGCTCGCCGTCGAACAACCGCAATGCCGAGAGCGAATCCGGCAGGTCGTCCTCGACATCGGAAGTCGCAGTAGAACATCCGCCCAGCGTCAACGGCAGGCAAAACAAAAGCATTGCGATTGATCTGGCCCTGCGTCGAAACGGCAAGTCATTCCTCTGGGGAG
>CAZUPX010000445.1:0-1532 GCA_964622155.1 uncultured Planctomycetaceae bacterium
CACTAAGGACGGCAAGGTCGAGGGGGCCGACATTGTTATTCCGGCCCTCAAGCTGATTTACACGTTCAAGCACCCAGCCGGCGTCATCAACGAAGACCATGCACGGGCGCTTGCTGGAGTGACCGGCATGACCAACGCGGCACCGTTTCGCGGTTTCGCGGCCGGCGAGCTGCTCTATATCGGCAGCACGGGCGAGGACGGCACCGAAACGGAGGCGTCGGTCGACTACGCGCTCGTGGCCAGCAAGAACGTCACGGACCTGCGCGTCGGTGACATTCTGAACATCGTCAAAGGCGGGCATCACCTCTTGTGGATCGAGTTCAAGAACGAGGTCGATTCCGGCAAGCCCGCTGTGCAGCCAGAGCGCGTGCATATCGAGCGGGTTTACGATCCCGTCAACTTCGCCGCCGCTTTCGGCTGGAGCTGAGCAATGGCCTGGGAAAAAGTCGCCAGCGGCCAGAAGCTGAGGCAGACGCCCGTCCATCGCGCCGGCTTCATCAACGACACGATCGATGTCGTGAATGCTCACAAGGAAGGGCGGCTGCAAGGAGCCAGTGACGCTCTGCAAAGTTCCCAATCGCGCGTTCAAGTCGAGGTCCGCAATCTCACAGGTACGGATCTCGGGCGCGGCCAGCTCGTCCAGCTTGGGGCGCACCTGCTCACGAACGTGTCGGAAGAGCATCCCTGGTTCGAAGGGAACATTGTTGCCGACCCAGTGTCGAGCAAATTCGCGATCGTCAACCGGCCCATCAAAGTCGGTCAGATCGGGCCTGCACAAATCGCGGGCGTCTGCCTGGCGTACATCTTCGTCCTCGACCCAGCTCACAAACACGCAGTGCCATCCGATGGCGCTACCGTCCTGGTCTCGAGCAAAGTCGGCCCTGTGGAACTCCTGATGCCACCGCCCGGGCTGGGCCTGCGGCACGTATGGGTCAAACTCGACCACAAGGAAAACTACTGTTACCACGTCACCATCGGAGCTGGCATCACCGCCGGCGGTACTGGCAGCGTGGTTCTACCAGACAGCGCGACGATTACAGCCACCAATTGGTCGACCGATACCGTCCTTCTGCCTGGCGACCGCTGCTTGTGTTTCAAAGACCTGGTCGACAACACCTATTACCTCATCAAAACTGGCGGACAGCCGCAGACGAAGATTTGGCATTCCACGTCCAATGCGAATATCGCGGCCGGCGCCAACGGCAACGTCACGCTCTCGACGGGCACGATCGTCAACGCGACGAACTGGTCCAACGATGTCGACATCAAGACGTCGGACAAGATTCACGTCTATCAGGACCCGTTCAACAGTCTGTACTACGCAATCAAGTCGGGCGGCAATGGCGGAACGCGCTGGTTCAAGGCCAACCTCTCAGGCACGCTCGAGTCGACGGACACCAGTGCGAGCGTGGGCAGCGTGGTTGCCCTCGACGGCGATACCGCGCCGGCGATCACCACGGCGTCCAATTGGCTTCGAAAAGCCGGCACCAACGGCTCGCCCGTGGCCCTCGTCGAGGACCTCACTGGCGAAG
>CAZUPX010000446.1:0-3503 GCA_964622155.1 uncultured Planctomycetaceae bacterium
GAACGGATGGAACACGAGGCGGTCCATGGCGACCTCGTTTTGGCTCACTGAATCCTGCATGCGCAGTGTCAGCGTCGCTTGGTCGGCCCCGGTGCCAGGAAGCACCCATTCAACCCATACCGTGGCCGGCACGCTCGCGAATGTAATCTCACTGGTGCTCTGCATGGGAAACAGCTCAGTCCCCTTGGTCGACGACGTCCAGAGCTTTATCCCTAAACTCTTGTCGAGGACATAGCGAACACCAGTTCCCGCAAGACTCGTGTCCAGCGTTACTTGGATGAGATCGTCCTCGTTGGCAACAGAGGTCTCGTCGGGGTGCCAATCCGGAATCCCCATGCCCCCGTCGTCGTCGTCATCGCCATTGCGGCGAATGTAAATACCTGGATCCTCTTCACCGAACAGAATTGGCTGACTTACGAAGGAGGTCGTTTGGGGCAGGTAGCCGATCAGATTGATGTAGTTCACCGTGACGCGGATCGAATCCGTATCTACAATCGCACCCGTGGACTGCTTCTTGAGGGTCAATTTCAGGACCACGTTTCCGGCCGCGACGCCTTCCGCGTACAACGTGGCCGGAAGGTCGGCAAGCGCCCACGATTTCGGAAGAGTGATCTCGGCCTGCTTGGTGGGTGAATCCCAGACGCGAACGCTACTCGACAGTGGATCGAACTCCAATGTGGCCTCCAGATCATCAATGAGCGCTGGACTCAGTCCGTCCTGATTCACGTCCAGCTCGAATGGCACAATGTCGTAGTCAGGTGCTGCTAGTGGGCCGGGGTCCGCGTAGTCTGGCATACTGTTTCCGTCGTCGTCGTCATCGTTCAGGAGAATGATCTTACCTGGCGCGGCGGTTTCGATTGGATCATCGGTGTCATTGATAGTGCCATCGTTGTTGGAATCGACGTCCAGATCGGATCGACTGGTGACCGTCAACCGCACGGAATCAGAAGTGGGGTCGACACACGGCGTGGTGTAGGTGAGTGTGACGAGAGAAGTGCCCTCGGCAATTCCTTCGGCGTAGACAGTCGTGCCCGCCGACACCGTGCCACCGCTGGAGATCAGTCCCGTGCGATTGCTGTTGGCATAGACCTTTAAGACAGACGTGCCGTAGTACAGCCTCAAGGTGCCCATGATCGTGGGTATCGCCTGGATGATGATCGGTGCCAGCTCGCCCTGCCCGTCTATGCTCTTGGCGACCCGGCGCCCCGGGCTGTCCTCCTCGATCGGATCGTCGGCCATGTTGATTTCGCCGTCATTGTTCGAATCGGTGCTAAGGTTGGGCACCACGGCAGCGCCAGACGCGGGAGCAAACGGACCGCCGCCGCCGACGATCAGGAAGTTCAACTGGTTGCTGAGGCTGGTGAAGTTGTTGCGGACGATGATCTGGTCGGCAGAGTTGACCTGGCCGTTGCGGTCGAAGTCGGCAACGTTGCTGCGCGTGGCCGGGTTGGCCAGATTCGTGGGGTTGTTACGGGCGTAAGTTTCGTCGGCCGAAGTCGTCTGGAAGGCGCCGGTATTGCCGGCCCCCGAATCGGCCAGGCCGTTGCCAAAGTAGAACACGTAGCTACTGGGCAAACCGGTATTGGTGTTCGAGCCGCCCAGCGTGTCGTTGCCCTTGACGACCACCTCGAGCCACAGCTTCTCGACGACGTTATCGTCCCACATCAGTTCGATGCGGTCCGCTCCGCCCAGGCCGGCGCCGGCGCGCGTGGTGACTGTCGTCGGATCAGCGGCCGTGGGCCAACAGCTCGGCGAGTTATTCCTGCCGATCTTGAAGATGAAGTCGGCGGCCGTCAGCGCGCCGTGCGGGCCGCTGATGTCGACCATCAGGCCGTTGATGCCACGGTTGTAGCTGGACACGGACCCAAACGTGGCCGTGCCGCTGCCGGGCAGGTAGGCCGTCTTGTCCGGAGCGATGGCGTTGTCATCGCTGAAGGTCGCCCCGTTAGTCACGTTCCACTTGCTCGAACCCTTGTAGAACAGGTTGGTCTTGACGATCGAGTTGTCCAAGACCCGTTCGAGCGTGACGTCGTTGCCGGGGTCGCCGGTCGTGTCGTTGCGCGTCGTGCCGTAACTGGCCACGGCAGTTGGCAAGCTGTCGAAGAAGGCCCGTGTTGTTTGGTGCTCATCACCGATATCTCCACCGGCATGCACTGCGGGGTCGTCGCTTGTGAGGCTCCACACCGTTGGCAGGGGCGCGATACACAGCATCATGCGGGCTTCCAAGGGCTCTGGTCCCAACGCAACCCTGTGTCGCGGCGCGTGTCCGCGCGCGTTGGTCTTTCGCTTGGGCATCCATGAAACCAGTTTAGATAGACTCATGTGTTGCGCTCCTGCATTACTTGTCGATAGAAGTCGCCCCAAATGTCTAAACCGACGTTTCCCGAATGGGCAGAGCCTGCAGGCGATCCAGGCTGGAAATCGTCACCGTTATAACACCGCGCCCCCCGTGCCTAGCGCCCAGCGGACTTTTTCTCCATTTTTTCAGTTTGGTGATGCGACAAAACTCCCTGGATCTGACGGCGGCGGGATTGAAACGGCCCTCGCACGTTCCGCCGTCGACCCGTATAATTCCCTGGCCCGCGGTTCGCGGGAATTAGCAGCCTTTTGATTTACTCAGCAGGCTGCGACATCGCATGGATGCGATGACAAAATAGCCCCGACTTGTCGGGGTTATTTTGCGAGCCGTGCGGAGCTTAGCTCCGCACTTGGCGAGGTTGAGAAATGCCACGACGGCATTTTTCAACGGACTGTTAGACCCGCCTCTGCAGCACTAGAGAGCAAACGCATGGACAAGGAACTGACCGATCGGGCCGAGGCGATTCAAAAGCGTATCGTCCAACTGCGAGACTCTCTTTGACTATGCGGGCAAGCAGTCGCAGTCTTCGGACATCGAGCAACGGATGGCCCAGCCGGGTTTTTGGGACGATTCCGAGAAATCCCAAGCCACGATCGCTGAGCTGAAATCGCTGGGTGCCTTGCTGAAACCTCTGGACGAGGCAATCGCCGGCGCTGCCGATCTCGGCGCGCTGGTGGAAATGGCCGCCGAGGACGATTCGTTGGCAGCGGAACTGGCCGGCGAGGTCGACCGCCTGGAAGAGCTGCTCAATCAACTAGAGCTCAAGGGGCTGCTCAATGGGCCGTTCGACTCGAAGGGCGCGATCCTCACGATCCATGCCCGCGATGGAGGCACCGACGCCAACGACTGGGCCGAAATGCTGCTGCGCATGTATATCCAGTGGGCCCAGAAGAACGAATACGCGGTCGAAATCCTCGATCGCCAGGAAAATGAGGTGGCGGGCATCCAAAGTGCGGCGCTGGCCATCCGCGGACCAATGGCTTACGGCTATCTGAAAGGCGAGACCGGCATGCACCGCCTGGTGCGCATCAGCCCGTTCAACTCCGAAGGCAAACGGCAGACCAGCTTCGCCGCCATCGACGTGTCACCCGAGATCAACGACACTTTCCAGGTTGACCTGCGCGACGAGGACATTCGTGAGGAC
>CAZUPX010000447.1:0-7067 GCA_964622155.1 uncultured Planctomycetaceae bacterium
CACTTATCTTTGCCCTTCGAATGCGCTCAGGCCCGAATCCCGTGATAGTCAAGGCTACGCGTGCTCCGACTATGCTGCCCTCCCTTACGTGGAAGTGAGCAGCGCCAACTCAGCCCTAACCGGCATTGCCGCGGGCCGCTACCCGGCGGCGCTCACCGCGCGGGGCTACGCGCCGGACCTGTACAAGACGTACTCCCCTGGCGCGAATAGCTACATTGGCAATAACAAGGAATTCCAATTGAAGGAATCCTCGGTCATCGGCGGCATGATCGACCTGTTCTACGGTGGGGTCCGGATCGCCAGGATCACGGATGGCACAAGCAAGAGCATCATCTTCTACGAGGACGTCGGTCGCAACGAGAAGATGGACGGCAATCCCGGTGCCACCGGCTTCCCTCCCAACAACTACCTCGACCCGGTGGACAACATGGGTCGCCGCCACTGGCGTTGGGCCGAGCCGGATAATAGCTCCGGCTGCTCAAAAGTTATCAACAACAATAGCGGGAACCCCGACGGGCCTTGCCCGTGGAACTACCACGACTGCGGCCCCAACAACGAGATGTTCAGCTTCCACGTCGGAGGCGCCTACGCGGGCTTTGCCGACGGCAGTGTGCACTTCCTGCAAGAGGACATCGAACTGCGGCTGCTATATTCCCTCGGCACTCGGGCGAACGGAGAGGTCACCGAGCTAGCGGAATAAGTTGCCCGCGGGAGTCGTTCAGGCGGCGACTTCGAGCGAAAAAAAAGCCGCCCTGCGCGAGGCATGACGGCTGGTCGCCCCGTGGGGCGTTGCCTGCGAATTTTTCGTCTTTGTTACGAAAAGAGCCGCAGGCAAGGATCGTGAGGCCCGCCAGGCGGCCCATTATCCGACGCCTATGGGAATGGTCAGGTCAAAGGGCTGAGTGTCGTCGAAGCCGCTCAGCGCAGGCGGCAACGGATCGCCATGCTCGCGGCACGACTCGACGATCTTGCGTGCCACGTCGCGCGCAATCTCTGCCACTTCGACCAGACTGCGACCCTCAACCACCAACCCCGGTACGTCCGGGCTGGTCGCCACGCCGCCTTCCGCCAATGGTTCAATGTGAAGCCGAATCGCCGCTTCGCTCATCCAAAAAAGGGTCCTTATAGAAACGCATGAAACGTTCCTTTTAGCACTAATGATTGATTCGCGCGTAAAAAAGCCGCAGGTCGTGGGTTGGACGAGCTACGGCGGTCGCCCGAAGGCGGTGCCTGCGAATTTTGCATCTTGTTGCGAAAAAGTGCTTGCAGGCTAGGATCGGTTACACTACATCACATATACCTGCTTGAACCGGCATGTCAAGGACTAGTCGGGAAACGCTGATGAACACTCTCGGCCTCGACATTGGAAGCAACTCAGTCGGTTCGGCATGGGTTGATGTCGAAAAGGGCGAAATTCACCTTGGTGTCAGCGTCTTCCCGGCCGGCGTGGATGAGACGGAGGAGGGGCGCGGAGCTCCAAAGAACCAGGAACGTCGCGAAAAACGCAGCCTGCGCCGTTCCTTGCGCCGCCGCTCCCAGCGCAAGCGCCTCCTACGACAACGGCTAATTCAAGCCGGACTGTTCCCCAGCGATCCGTATGAAGTCATGCAGATCCTAACCGCCGACGCTTGGGAACTAAGGCGTCGCGGCTTGTACGAGGAACTGACACCCTTCGAATTCGGGCGCGTTCTCGTGCATCTGTGCCAGCGACGTGGCGCTTTGGGGTTACATATTCCCCTGGCGGAGGACGCTCTGGAGGACGCGAAAGAGAAAAAGAAAGTCGATGAAGACGCGAAGGTCAAGGCAGCCGTTGAGCGCACGCGCGAAGCGATGCGCGAATACGATGCGCAGACATTCGGCGAGTTAATCGCAATGGTCGCTCAAAAAAGCCGCCGTCCGGTGCTCGCCCCCGTGCTCGACGATCGCAGGCTCCCTAAGACGAACGAGCGCGGCGAAGAGATCATGTATTGCGAGCCAGTGCGCAACCGGCTGGATAGTTTTCAGTTTCACGCCGAGCGCGTAATGATCCGCGACGAGTTCCGTCGGCTGTGGGACAAACAACGCTCGTTTGACGGGTCGCTAGCGCGACTCTTGACCAAAGATTTGTGCAAGGGCCTCGACGACCCGAGCGAAGACCACACGTGGCGGCATCGCGGTTTGTTGTTTGGCCAACGGCGAACCTATTGGAATGTGGGCACGTTGGGTCGATGCGAGTTGGAACCGACCGACCGCTGCGTGCCTATCGCCGACCGCCATGCGTCCTATTTTCGAGTTCTCGAGACAGCCAACAACATTCGGATTCGAGGCCCCGGCGACCGTGACTTCCGACCGTTGAATCAGGAGGAGCATGCCGCCGTGATGGCGCGACTACGCGAGAAAAAAGCAGGGTCGGTGGCTGGCGTCCGCGCTGCGCTGCAAATCGACAAGCGGTCGCTAAAAAAACGCGATCTGCCCGACACAACGTATGCGCTCAACCTTGAGCGCGATGAAGATCGCGAAATCAACACAGACTGGTTCTATCGCGAAGTGGTGCTTGGGGCCATCACTCTGGCGGTGTGGGAAGGCTGGAGCGAATCGACCAGGGAAGGATTAAACCGAGCGTTGCTCCGCTTTGATCCGCAATTGGACGACGATGCCAATCGCTTGTCGGCGCTGGTTGTGCGGCTTGGTCTTGACCAAACCGCGGCTAACAACGTCGTGACGGCTTGGCGGGCTCGGCCGAAGCTTGAGAAACGATTGAACATGTCCCGCCGCGCGATCCTGAAATTGATCCCCCTGATGGAAGAAAATCCGAAGGAAGGCGGCCCGCGAAGGACTCAAATCGACGCGCGACTCGAGCTTGCCAAGCGCATGCAAGCAACGGATCTCGACCAAAGTGAACACGCCAATTGCGATCGCGGGCGTTACGCGCTCGGCACAAGCCGGCTCAGCAAGGCGGATCGATACTTCTTGCGGCGTCATCCTGACTTGCTGCCTCCAGCACCGACGATGACGAATCCGGTCGTACGCAAGGCCATCCATGAAGTCCGAAGACACTTGGTGGCGCACATTCGCCGTGCCGGGAGAAAACCGGACCGGGTGGTGATCGAGTTTGCGCGCGAGACAAACAAGACCAAGAAGGTCAGCGACCGCATTCTGTTCCAGAACCGCAACCGAGAAAGGACCCGCAAGCGGATCATCGAGGAAATCATCAAACCGGAGCTGGGCGCAAGGTTTCATTCGCTCAGCACAAACCAACTGCGCTCGGCAGTCGATCGTGTCGTGCTGTGCTTTCAACAGCGCCAGGTGTGCGCCTACTCGTTGAAGCAGCTTGGCGGTCAAAGTGCTTACTCGGCGCGCCCGATCACGCCGTTTCAGGCGGCGCGCGGTGTCGAAGTCGAGATCGACCACATCATTCCTTACAGCCGCTCAGGCGACAATTCGCTCAATAATCGTGTCCTTTGTTACCGCGACTCGAACCGTGACAAAGGACGATTAACACCGCGCGAGTGGTGGGGTGACCGATTTGATGAGCGGATTGCGCCGTTGAGGTTCATGGATGGTTACCGAACGGACAAGGACGACTATTTCTCGGTTCGCGACTACGCGGCCAAATGGCGGCGGCTAACCCAGGAAAGCGTCAGTGACGACTGCGATTGGAAAGGGAGCCAGTTGAGCGATACGGCGTACGCCGCCCGTGAAGTTCAAAACTATCTTCAATACGCGCTTTGGCCGAATGAACCCAGCCATCTAGCTGGAGGCCAGCGGCGGATATTCGTGACGAAGGGCGCCTACACGTCGACGTTACGGCGAGATTGGCGGCTGTACCAGCGACTCCGCTCGGATGCCGGCCCCGCCCAATCGGAAGACCGTCCATCCGGCAAGAATCGCGGAGACCATCGTGAGCATGCGATCGATGCGGTAGCCATCGCACTAACTGATCCCGAGCGGATCATAGAACTCGCGCGCCGTGTCAAAGAGGAAGAAGAGAAGCGATACGCGTCTGTCGGCAGAGGAGACTCTGGCCGAATCAAGCGCGACGCGCTTTCCCCGCCGCACCCCTGGACCGATCTGAAATTCTTTCGGCGTGCCGTGTTGACGCAGGTTTACGACAGTTTTGATCCCCTTGAGCCCGAGGATGCCGCCGATGCCGCGCGACGAATTGTCGTTTCGCACCGCGCAAGTGGACGCAAATTGACAGGGCGCCTGCATGAAGACACCTTGTTCGGTCCCGTACCAGGAGACGGGACGTTATTCACCAGCCATAAGCGAACCAGCGACCTCACGCCCAAGCATCTTCGCCTGCCGCGCCGGGAGACTGCTGCAGGAGCGATTGCACGATTAGCCGAGCGATTTCTCCGTCGCGGCTTGGAAGGCGACATCCGTAATGCCCGCAAGCGTGCCAAGGCGATCGTCGAAAAGCCTGGATTTACGCCGAGGCAAGTTGATCCGGCCCCCGAAAAAAGCGGCATTGTCCGCGACGCTAGCTTGCGGGCAGTGCTTCGAGAAGAGATCAACCGCCGACTGTCGGCGGCGGGGATCCCACGCGACGCCGATTCGTTTACAAAGGGCGATTTGAATCGGATTCTAGACAAAGGCAAGTCGCTGCCGATGAAATCCGGCGTGCCAATTAAACGCGTCGTGCTATTGCGAACGATGAATGACCCGGTGCGCATACCGAAGAAGCAATTTGACTACCAGACGGGAGAGTGGGGGCGCGACGATGCGCCGCGCGCTGGACGTGCTTACGTCGGCGGAAACAACCATCATATCGAGATCCGAGAAGACGCCAGCAAAGCCTGGTCCGGCCAAATAGTGATGACCTATGACGCGACGCACCGTGTGCGCATGAAACGGCTCCCTGCGGTCGATCGCAGCGACGACCCGAAGCGCGGCGGTCGCTTCATCATGTCGCTTTCCGTTGGTGAGACGTTGTACATGCGGCACAAGACGACCGGAAAACCGGACTTCTTCGTCGTCTTTAAGCTTGATAAGCCTCAGACTGTCCAACTTAAACATCATTGGGATGCGCGGCGAGCGACCGGCGAGAAAGACGACCAAGGAGGTGTTGTGCCGAACTCCGAGCGCGAGGAAATGGCGGTCACTGCCAGCCAACTCAGAGACCTCGCTCCGCCGGGCCACACGACTACAATCAAGATCGCAGTCGATCCACTGGGCCGATGGAGGCAAATTGAACCATTAGCGCCAATGGCGTCTGATTTATCGACGCTTGATCCGCGCGTCGTCGAAATCGCCAAGGAGGCAATCTCGCTTCGAGGGGACCGATCGACTGCGAATTACACGATTCCGAGAACGCGCCAACCCGGATCTTGGAGTTGGATGAGGGCTCGGCTGAGGTCAGCAAGGATCGAGCATTTGGTCGGACAACTATCGGCCGCTCTGCGCACCCTGACACCGACCTCGAATTCTTAAAACGCATTAGCAACTACTGGAACGCAGCTGCAAAGTCGGGTACAGTAGCAACAAGTTGATTGATGGAAGCCGGGTATTTGCCACGGCGGGCGTGCGTTGTTTGCTTCGCACCGGAAGCCCGCCATGATCAAGCGCACCGTCGAAATCTCGCGCGAGCCCGCCCACCTGACGGTCCGCCAAGACCAGTTCATTCTCGAACGCAACGGCCAGACCGTCGGCAGCATTCCGTGCGAGGACATCGGCATGGTCCTGGTCGACCATGCCGGCACCACTTACACCCATGCCGCGTTGGCTCGACTGGCCGAGGCGGATGCGACATTGGTTATCTGCGGGCGAGACCACCTGCCCGCCGCGCTGTTGCTTCCGTTGGCGGATCACTCGCAGGTGCTGTGGCGAATTCGAGATCAATTGGCGGTCACCAAACCGCTTCGTAAGCGACTCTGGCAGCAAATCGTCCAGGCAAAGATACGTGCCCAGGCCGAGAACATTATGCCTGGGCCGGCCCGTACAAAGCTGCTGGTGCTGGCTCGCGGCGTGCACTCCGGCGATCCGGAAAACGCCGAGGCTCAGGCAGCTCGCATCTATTGGAGCGCGTTCTTCGAGGGAATCGCGTTTCGCCGCGAGCGGTTTGGCCACGGTCCCAATCCACTGCTCAATTACGGCTACGCGGTGCTTCGCGCGGCGATTGCACGCGCGATTGTCGCAGCCGGTCTGTTGCCGTCGCTGGGAATCCACCACTCCAACCGCTCGAACGCGTTCTGCCTGGCCGACGATCTGATCGAGCCGCTGCGACCGCTCGTCGATCGTTGCGTCAAGGAGCTCCTGTCGCGAGGCGAGACCGAATTGAGTCAGTCGACAAAAGCGGCCCTGCTTGAAATCCTTACACAGGAAGTCCGCGTCGGCGACCAGACCGGACCGCTCATGGTCAATCTGCACCGCATGGTTACATCGGTCGTGCGGTGCTATACGGGCGAGGCCAAGAGAATTGAGTTTCCTACGACAGTTGCGGACCATCTACTCGAAAAGGCACTCGGCGATTGCGACACGGATTAGTAGCTCTAGCCATGGCGACAAAGATAACTGACCTCCGGCGTCCGACCTATGCGTCTCAGCGCGTACCGTGCCATGTGGGTCTTAGCTATGTTCGATCTGCCGGTGGACACAAAGAAGGCCCGCCGCGCGTACACCCAGTTCCGCAAAATGCTCATCAAGGACGGCTTCTCAATGATGCAATTCTCGGTCTACGGACGGCACTGCGCCAGCGAAGAGAACGCGACTGTCCACCTGAAGCGCGTCGAGCACAGTGTCCCGCCCGACGGCGAGGTCCGTCTGCTGACGGTGACCGACAAACAGTTCGAGCGGATGCGCATTTTCCTCGGAAAAGTGCGCCAGCAGCCCGCTCACGTACCTTCTCAACTCGAGCTTTTCTGAAGCTGTTTGGTCCTAAGCTAGCCTGTCATCGCTGGTTACGCAGACAGGAGTGTAACCGATCCTAGCCTGCGACCAATCCGCAACATTGTGGTGCTGAGCATGGCACGGGCCTCTAGTGTAACCGATCCTAGCCTGCGACCAATCCGCAACAGCCTGGGAGCCTTGCAACGCATCCCAATTAGTGTAACCGATCCTAGCCTGCGACCAACCCGCAACAAGTGGCT
>CAZUPX010000448.1:0-5012 GCA_964622155.1 uncultured Planctomycetaceae bacterium
GTTTGCAACTGCGGGACGTGGCAATCGCGTTGCAGAAGCAACCACGCCCGAGCCTCAGGCTAGGCGGCATCCCCGTGATGTTCCTCGGTCTTTTAAGCCGCCGAAGCGTTTCGGATTGTCGGGCAAAGGAGATTGATCAAAACAAAGAAGCAAAGGGAGAACTTGCCTTGAAGGATTCAGATGAAAAGTAGGGGGGACTACGCGACGCGGCTCTGGATGAACCGTCGCTTTAGGTGGTCGTGCGATAGTTCCGTCGCCCGCTTGAACGCCTCGTCTCGGGGCATGCCGCCGCGGCATAAGTCGCTCAGAACTTCACGGGTCACTCGCTCGAAATCCGCTCGGCCATCCCCCTTTAGATATTCGAGGAACGCTCGATCCGAGTTTCGCCGCGTTGATCCGCAGGATTCGACAAGCTTGCGAGCCAGCGGCGACGAGATTCGCTGCTCTCGTTCTCGCTTGCATTCCCACCAGCAATCAGGCGGCGTGCGACCGCCGTCCGCCGCCTGTCGCAAATTGTCGATGAAGTACGCCTGCGGACTCTTATTGAAGAATGCCAGTCCGTGCCGTTCTCTGGCAGCCAGCGTGATGTCCGCCCACTGCTGAACGCGGTCGTGCTTGAATCGCCGAGACACGCAAATAATCGTCTCGGCATCGAAGCCAATCGTGCGAAGAGGATCGTAAATGGACAGGTCCGCGACGACGCCAACACCAATACGCGACAAAGCCTTGCGACCTCGGTGGCAATGCATGCTAGCGGGTCCGTCCGTTTGGCAGGACGGGCAAGTCGCTGCGAGTTTGCCGCGTTCGCGTCGTGTGGGTTAGCAAAAATCTTTGGATTGGATGAGGTTCGACCGGCTCACAATCCGAATATCGAATACAGGCACGCTTGATCCCACAAGCCAACGCAAGCTGCCTGAGTCCTGACCTCGATACCCATCCAACCTCATTAGTCCTGCCGCGAGGCTCGCACGCGCGTTCGCGCGGTGGCGAAGCTCATCTCGCCAGACCCAACTGACAAGGACGTACGTATGCGATTCTCATCCGTCCGCGCTGCCGCCGTGTTGGCCCTGTTGTTTGGTGTAAGTGGTTGCTCAATGACCAGCAAGACATCGAGCTGGTGGCCTTCCTTCGGCTCGAAGAGCAAGACCAGCACATCGTCGCCGTCGTCGCTGACCAATGTGCCGGCTCCGCCGAACTTGAGCACGGCGCCGACCGCGCCGACCGTGACAATGCCCGCGGCCCACACCGCCAGTGCAAACGCGGCCTACGGCCAGTATCCCAGCAACCAGCCGGCCGCCAACAACTACCCGGCCGCGTCGTACTCGGGCTACTCGGGCGGACAATACTCAGGCGCTGGGTATCCGGCGTCGCAGTATCCGGCCGCGCAAGGGGGCGCTTCGTATCCTGCCACCCAGTACCAAGGCAGCTCGTATCAGCCGCCACAGTATCCGGCCGGGCAGTATCCGAGCACGCAATACCCCGTGACTTCGTACCCGGCGACCGCCTCGACGGCGAGCGCTCCGCAAGGCAACGTCGCGTATCCGAGCACCTCTGGCACGGCAGCCTCGGGAACGCAGCAAGCTTCGGGTTATTCACCGCCGGCCGCTGGCAGCTCGTACTCGCAGCCGTCGGGAACGTACAACGGTTACGACACAACCTACACGGCTAACCAGCAACCGGCCGCTGGCCAGCCGACCAGTAGTGCGAACTACGACTCGACGTACACGCGCTAAGCCAACAAAAGTACTCGCCGCCGACGCGGCGCGAATCTGACTCAACTCCGCGGCGGCCCGACAACGATGTCGGGCCGCCGCAGTTGCTTCCGGCGACGAGCGCAGCGCCCAGGCGGGTTGAAATTAGCGCCATTCAAGCGGGTGCGGCAGGAAATCCTGGCACGTAGCTGAATTCGCAAGAATTCAGGCGCACCCTCACTGAAGTCTTGCGACTTCAGCTACAGCCGCCATAAAGCCCTGCCGCACCCATTCAGGCCGGGTAGTGCCGCGTCGGCACGCGGCGCGGTACCATGATGATCGCTGCGTGCGGTGTCGCACGCGACGTTTTGGTGCCCGAGCATTCTCCATGCAACGCCCCGGTTCGCACGCTGCGTCTGACGACATGCCGGCCCACCATGCGGTCACCAGCTCGTTGCTCTTGTCATTCGACAGGGTGACAAAGTTCTACGGCGCCGTGATCGGCATCAACGACGTGACTTGTCGCGTGGGGCCCGGCATCACCGGCCTGTTGGGCGCCAACGGCGCCGGCAAGAGCACGCTCATCAAGCTGGCCAGCGGTCAGTTGCGTCCCACCCAGGGCACGGTCCGTATCGGCCACCACGACGCCTGGAGCACGGCAGCCAAAGCCCATTTGGGTTACGTGCCCGACTTGAACAACTTTTACGAGGAGATGACTGGCCGCGAGTTTGTGTACACCATGGCCCGGCTGAACGGTTACTCGCGCCGCGAAGCGAACGAACGGACCGGGTACGTGCTGGAAGAGGTGGGCATGGCCGATCGCGCCGGCCGGCGATTGGCCGGATGCAGTCACGGCATGCGGGCCCGCATCAAGTTGGCCCAGGCGCTTGTGCACGATCCTTGGTTGTTGTTGCTGGACGAGCCGCTGTCGGGCATTGATCCCGGCGGAAGGCGCGAAGTCAACGAGCTGTTGCTTCGCCTGGCCGCTCAGGGCAAGACGATCCTGATCTCCAGCCATATCCTGGTCGAGATCGAACAGCTCGCCGGCTCGATCCTGATGTTGTCGCGCGGGCGACTGGTCGCCTCGGGCACGCTGGCCGACGTGCGCAACTTGATGAACTACCGACCATTGGTCGTCGAGATCGTTGCCGAGCCGGCTCGTCGCCTGGCGGCCCTGTTGGCCGAGTATCCGCACGTGCAGGCCGTCGAGCTGCGCGACAGTGCGCTGGTGGTGCGAACGCGCAAGCCACTCGAGTTTTTCCGCTACGTAGGCGACCTGGCTTGCCATCACGATATCGAAGTCAGTCGAATGCGGGCGCTCGACACGGGCGCCGACGCGGTGTTCGACTACCTGGAACGGGGGCGGCCATGAATTTGTTGCGCGCCTGGACCACGCTCACTGCGCTGACCTTTCGCCGCTTGTTGTGGAGTGCCAACATGCTGCTGGTGATGCTGCCGTTGGCGGCCTGCACGATGTTTATCGTGTGGCGACACGGCCGCCATCCAAACCCGGCTCGCGACTTTCGCGACTTCAGCGAGTTCATGATCCTGGTGTTCGCGTCGTTCGTCGTGCCGATTTGCGCGTTGGCGTTCGGCACCGCGTCGATCGGTGGCGATCGCGAGGATCGGACGCTGGTCTTTCTGCTGGTGCGGCCGATTCCGCGCGCCTTGATATTGTTAGCGAAGTTCACGGCCACGCTGCCCTTGGTGCTCGGGCTCGTGATGGGAAGTTACTGTTTGTACTGCTATCTGGCGGGGCCGGCGGGCCAGACGGCATTCAACCTCTACCTGCCCGCACTTGTCGGAATGACGCTGGCCTACGTCTGCCTGTTTCATCTGTTCGCGGTGGCGTTTCGGCACTCGACCATCATCGCCCTGGTCTACGCGCTGTTCATGGAGCTGTTGTTGGGCAACATCCCAGGCATCGTAAAGCGCGTGGCCGTGAACTATTACGGGCGGTCAATGATGTACGCCGCCGGAGCCGAAGAAGGACTGCCCGCACCTGACCCGCGGTGGTTCGAGCCGTTGAGCGTGTCGGCCGCCAGTTGGGCCCTGACTGGAATCGCCGTGGGTGGACTGATCTTGGCCATGCTGGTGTTTTCGCGACGCGAGTATCGAGATCTGACGTGAAGGCGAGTCGGCAATGGCCGACAGAGCATGAGCGTTTTCGAGCCTGCCGCCCCCTCACCCGGCCCCGGCGCGCCGGGGCCACCCTCTCCCATGACCATGCTGCGCATGGTGCCCGGAGAGGGAAGGATTTCAGACCACCACGTCGACCGCTCGCACGCGGTGCACGAGTGCCACAAGCGACACGGCGCAAATCGATGCCAAGATGCCGAAGGCCCACCAGGCGAGCTCTTCGTCCACCGGGCGGCGGAACGTGCCGAAGCACAACTGCCCGACCAGGCGCATGTCGCGCCATGGGTCCAATAGCCGCCAGCCGTCCGTTTCGGTTTCACGGTACAAATAGTCGCCCAACCGGCCCAGCAGCAGAAAGATACTGGCCCAGGCGATCGTGATCGGCACGATCCGCTGCAAGTAGGCCGAGATCGTGACCAGCAGAATGCTGTTTACCACGCACAGCACAAGTCCAAAGGCCAGCACCGACACGGCGATCCGCCAGTGGTCGATCCAGTAGCTGGTGGAGGCCGTGAACATGCCGTACTCCAGAAACAAGAGCAAGGCCGGGACAACGGTGAGAATCGAGACCACGCTGCTGACGGCCAACAACTTGCCGACGATGTAATGTCGCTTGTCGATCCGCCGCGACAGATAGAACGGCAGCGAGTTGAGACGGAAATCGGCCCCGACCAACAGGCTGCCGGAAAAGGCGAGCAGGATCATCACAATGATGCTCTGGCCCTGCATGAACGTGATGTAACCGTTGTCCTGACCGCGATCGCCATCCGCGCTAAAGCCGAAGCGCCCCAAGAACCGCTCTTGCACCTCAGGCGGCAAGCTCAGTTGCGTGACCGCATAGATGATGCTCCAGAAGGCCAGGAACCGAAACGCCCCCAGCCCCAGCACGACCCAATAGGCCTTGTTGCGAAACACTTGCAGCAGGGCGACGCGCACAATCGCCACGCACGCCACCCAGGGACTCTGCAGCGTGCCGTGCCAGCCGTGGTAATGGGCCCGATCGATTTCCATGATGACATTTCTACGAACTTAACTCGCCGCGGCGGCCGCGGCTTGCCCGGTGACACGGAAGAACAATCGCTCCAGGTTTTCTTCGTCCGCTTTGATTTCGGTCAACACGGCGCCGCACTCGCGCGCCAGGGCGAACAGCCCCTTGGTGCGAAAGCCGCCGGGGATGACGAC
>CAZUPX010000449.1:0-4839 GCA_964622155.1 uncultured Planctomycetaceae bacterium
CTGATCGGCACAACGGACGAGCCGTTCGAAGGTCCGCCGGAAAACGCCCTGGCCACCGACGGCGAACGGGACTATTTGCTGGCGTCAGTCAACGCAATTCTGCCGAGCGTCAACCTGACACGAGATGACGTCAACTTTCACTATTGCGCTGTGCGGCCGCTGCCGTATGTCAACGCCGCACGCCCGGGGGCGATCACGCGCCGCCACTGGCTGGTGGAAGAAGATCGCGCTGGCCTTCCCGTCATTTCGGTCGTGGGTGGAAAACTGACGACCATGCGATCGCTGGCCGAGTCGACCGCCGGCGCCGTGCTCGCTCGATTGGGTCGCCAGCCGACGGCCAACTCGCGTGACCGAGTGCTACCCGGAGGCGAAGACTATCCCGTCTACTCCAATGCGTTAAGTGATCGACAGGATGCAATCGCCAAGCGGACCGGCTACGGACGGTCATCGGTGGCGGCGGTTTGGAAACTGTGCGGGACGCGCTGCGAGGCGGTCTTGACGGACTCGTATGGGCATGAGCTGCTTCCCGATACCTTGTTGCCATATCGCATGGTTTGCTGGGCGATCGAGCACGAGTGGGCCCGGTCCTTGCCCGACCTGGTTGAACGGCGGTTGATGCTCCTATACCATCAGCGAATCACCAAGGCCTGTCTGGTGCGACTGGCCGAAGGCCTGGCGGAGATGGGACTGCTGACGGCCAGCGAGATTCCGACCGCCGTGGCCGCGGAAATCGATCGTCTGCAGGCTCGCTACGCGAAGCACGTCGAGTAACAACATGGCGACACGGTACATTCTGGCTCTCGATCAAGGTACGACGTCGAGCCGAGCCATCGTTTTCGGTCACGACGGGCAGGCGTTGGCCACGAGCCAGCAGGAGTTCGAACAAATCCTGCCAGGGCCGGGATTGGTGGAGCACGATCCCGAGTCGATCTGGTCGTCGCAGCTTCAGGTGGCTCGCGAGGCCCTTTCACAAGCCAGGCTGACGGCAACCGACATCGCCGCTATCGGCGTCACGAATCAGCGCGAGACGACAATCCTGTGGGAGCGAGCCACGGGCCGGGCCGTCGCCAACGCGATCGTGTGGCAAAGCCGAGTCAGTGCCGGAATTTGCGATCGACTCAAGGCCGACGGCCACGAAGACCTCTTTCGTCGCAAGACGGGACTGGTCATCGACGCGTATTTCTCGGGCACGAAGATCAAACATTTGCTCGATACCGTTAGCGGGCTGCGGCGGCGCGCCGAGGCGGGCGAAATCCTATTTGGCACGGTGGATAGTTGGCTCATTTGGCGCCTGACCGGTGGCAAGCGGCACGTGACCGACTACAGCAACGCCAGCCGCACGCTGCTGTTCAACATTCATACGCTCGACTGGGACGACGAGCTGCTGGGCATCCTCGGCGTACCGCGGGCGATGCTGCCCGAGGCCCGGCCTTCGAGCGAAGTCCTCGGCCAGACGTCGGCCGAATGGTTCGGCTCACCGATTCCGATTGCCGGCTGCGCGGGAGATCAGCAAGCGGCCACGTTCGGACAGGCATGCTTTCAACCCGGCAGCGCCAAGAACACTTATGGCACCGGCTGCTTCCTGCTGCAAAACACCGGGCACGAAGCCGTGGCCTCAAAGAACAAGCTGCTGACCACGATCGGCTGGGGCCGTGAGGGCAAGATCGTTTATTGCCTTGAAGGTTCTGTGTTCATCGGCGGAGCGGTCGTCCAATGGCTGCGCGATGGCTTGGGAATAATCAAACGTTCGATCGACATCGAAGCGCTGGCCGAAAGCGTTCCGGACTCGCACGGCGTGTACCTTGTACCTGCGTTCGTCGGTTTGGGCGCTCCGTATTGGGACCCGTACGCCCGCGGCACGATCGTCGGCCTGACGCGCGGCACGACCGCGGCGCACCTGGCACGGGCCGCCGTCGAATCGATGGCCTTCCAATCGCGCGACGTGCTGGAGGCCATGAGCCGCGACTCGGGGTTGAGGCTGACGGACCTGAAAGTCGACGGCGGCGCGTGCGTGAACAACCATTTGATGCAGTTTCAGGCCGACATTCTGGGTGCGACCGTGCGGCGGCCCAAGGTTTCGGAAACGACCGCGTTGGGCGCGGCCTATCTGGCCGGACTGGCGGTCGGATACTGGCGCGACGAGGCCGAAGTGGCCGCCAACTGGGCGCTCGACCGGACCTTTGAGCCGCGATCGACCGCCACCGAGCGCGACGCGCGGTACGCCATGTGGAAAAAGGCGGTGACCCGCTCGCTGGATTGGGAAAGTCACTGACAACTCGCGCCGTCCGTAGCCGAAGCTCACGTCGAAGTTTGACTCTCCGGATCGGGCGTGTTAGCCTCAAAACGACCGCACGGCCATTCTTCGCACACACTGACCGCTGGTGCGCGTATGCACATCCGTTGTCCGCACTGCCAGAATCAGATGGAGCTCGTCGACCAGGACCTGGCGCAGGAACTGACGTGTCCGTCCTGCGGTAGCAGTTTCAGCCTGATCGACCGCGAGTTTACTACCACCCACCATGCGGCGGCCATCAACCAGATCGGGCGCTTCGAGCTGATCGAGCAGCTAGGCATTGGATCCTTCGGCACGGTTTGGAAGGCCCGCGATGCGGACCTCGATCGGATTGTAGCCGTCAAAATTCCCCGCAAGGCGCAACTCAACCCGAGAGAAGCCGAGCAGTTCTTGCGCGAGGCGCGGGCCGCGGCCCAACTGCGCCATCCTCATATCGTGAGTGTCCACGAGGTTGGCCGCGCGGGCGACACGATCTATATCGTCTCCGATCTGGTGCGAGGGGTCACGCTCAGCGACTGGCTTAGCGGCCAGCGTCCCTCGCCGCACGAAGCGGCCCGGATCTGCGCGCAGGTGGCCGAGGCGCTACACCATGCGCACCAGCAGGGTGTCATCCATCGAGATCTCAAGCCGGGCAACATCATGCTCGACGCGGACACAACGCCGCACTTGATGGATTTCGGCCTGGCGAAGCGCGAGGCGGGCGAGGTCACGATGACCCTCGAGGGCCACGTGCTGGGGACGCCGGCTTACATGTCTCCCGAGCAGGCACGGGGGGAAGGGCACACGGTCGATCGGCGGTCGGACATCTATTCCTTGGGAGTGATCCTGTTCAAGATGCTCTCGGGCGAGTTGCCCTTCCATGGCACGCCTCGGATGCTCCTGCACCAGGTGCTCAATGATGAGCCGCGGTCGCCACGGAGTCTCAACGAGCGCATCCCGCGCGATCTGGAAACAATTACGCTCAAGGCGATGGCCAAGGAGCCGGCGCGACGGTACCAGACGGCGCAGGACCTGGCCGACGATCTGAAGAACTTCCTGGGCGGCAAGCCGATCGTCGCCCGGCCCGTTGGGCAAGCGGAGCGCGCCTGGCGTTGGACGAAGCGAAACCCGCGCGTCGCGGCTCTCTGGGTAGGACTGTCGCTCGCCCTGTCAATCGGCCTGGCGAGCGTCACCTGGCAATGGCGCCGTGCGGAAAACCAGCGACAGTTGGCTGCCGCCGCGCAACGCGAATCGCAGCAATTGGCGGAAGACGAACGCCAGGCAAGGCTGGAAGCCGATCAGGCGAAGCGCGCCGCCGAATCTGCGCTCGCCGCGGAAGAGCACCAGCGCAAAGCCGCGCAACGCGAGCGTGAGCGCGCCGAGGAGCATTTTCAGCGGTCCCGCCGCGCCGTCGACAAATACTTTACGCAGATCAGCGAGAGCCGGTTGTTAGATGAGCCCGGTTTGGAGCCTCTACGCCAAGAACTCCTCGAGCAGGCGTTGCGGTACTACGAAGAGTTCTCGAAAGAGCACACTGATGAGCCGCGGGGACGAGCCGAACTGGCTGCCGCCGGACTGCGGGTTGCTCAGATTCGGCTTGTCATGGGACAGACCGACGAATCTGTCGTCGCTCTTTCCGGCGCGGTGTCGCTCGTCACAAGCCTGCTCGATGAAGGGGCTGACCCGGCTCAGTTTCCCAGTTGGTTCGCCGGCTGGTTTCACGTCCCGCGCTACAATCGTCGTGACTCCGCTGTGCCGTCGGATCCAGCCCGAGTCGTGACATTGCTGGAAAATGCCTGCACAGTCTGGGAGCGCCTGGCTTCCGCCGCGCCGGAGTCGACAGGATTGCGCAAGGACCTTGCGGGCTGCCACTACTACTACGGTCAGGCGCTGTTCGTGATTCGCCAAAGCGATGCCGCGGTAATGCATTTGAAAAAAGCGTGCACGTTGCTTGAGTCGTGCATGATCGAAGAACCGCAGGTCGCAGGCCACCGCGACGACTTCGCGCTGGCCGTCTGCGACGCCGGAGAGGCGCTGCAAAGGTACGGCAAACCCGCGGAAGGACTGGCGCTGTTTCAACATGCGATTGACTTGTATCCCGCAAGCGCGGCGCTGCGAAACGGCATGGCGCACAGCCTCACGGACACCGTCGAGCTCACAAAGGAGGATGCGTCCCGAGCCGTGGAACTCGCGCGGCAGGCTACCGAAGGATCTCCTCGAACGGCCGACTACTGGAACACGCTCGGGGTCGCCTTGTATCGCAGCGACGACGCCCAGGGCGCCATCGCGGCGCTGAACAAAAGCGTGGAGCTACGCAACGGCGGCGACGCATTCGATTGGTTCTTTTTGGCCATGGCCGAGCATCGCAGGGGAAACGACACGGCCGCGCGGCAGTGGTTCGAAAAAGCGGTCGAATGGTCCGCTCGGCAGAACCCCCAAACTATGAGACGGCTCCGACCCTGGTATGACGAAGCGGCAAGATATGTTGGATTTCCGGGTCCAACTCCGCCATAATCATCGCTTCGACTGCTCCCCGGCGCACGATTACTTCGCAGTACACCTCAGGC
>CAZUPX010000450.1:0-1824 GCA_964622155.1 uncultured Planctomycetaceae bacterium
ATGTGCAAGAGCACGGTCAACACCATGCCGTGCGCCATCCAGCGGTGCATGTTCCGCATCAACGCGCCGTAGCGCACGTTGGTTTCGAGAGCGGCGATGTCGCCATACGCCCGTTCAACCGAGGGTACGTAATAGAACATCAGCAGGACGCCGGTTACGGTTAGGCCGAGGAAGAGGAAGAAGCTCAGCCCACCGAGGCAATAAGTGTGGGTGATCTTGACGTGAGTCTTGTGAATACGCGTCGGGTGCAGATGGAGGAAGACGTTGGTGGCGACCACCAGCATCTGGTTACGAGGCGTATTCGGGTATCCGGAGCGGAAGATCGAACGCCAGACGTAGTTGTGGAACAGCTTGTCGGCGATCCACGCGCCGACTCCTGGGCCTCGAGGTTGCTCGGTGACGGCCATCGCTATTCTCTATCGACGATTCGCTAGCGGGCCCACCAATTGCCCAGCACAACCAGGATGACCATCGACACGATCATCGTTATGAACGCCGCCAGGAACTCAACGAAGTCGGGAGCGAATATCGGGACGTCTTTCGGGTCTATTGGCATCGAACGGTCCCTCTTCGAGAGGGCGGCCCAGTAGCCACTCTCGATTGTGAAGCCAGTTGCAATCGATAGCCTAGCACCGGCCAAACCTACTGTCAAGCAGATTCGAAGCTGGCTCGCCGGGGGGCCGACCAGCCCTGTCATGGCCCGCTGCGGACTGATGCGGAAATGTCGCACTGTTCGGGGCAATCTTAGGCATTCTGCTCCGGTGCGGGCCCCAGCAAGGCCGGCCGGGGGCGAAGTGCCAACCAGCTTCTTCGTGGCGCCTCCTACGGTCCCTCCAAGGCGGCCGGTGATTCCAGGTTGGTCATGTCTTGCTGACCTGCTATATTGCGGGCTGTATGGGTCGCAGGGGAGCGCGGCTGTGGAGTAGGTATGCGACGTTCTAAT
Organism: uncultured Planctomycetaceae bacterium; assembly: GCA_964622155.1. Taxonomy (GTDB): domain Bacteria; phylum Planctomycetota; class Planctomycetia; order Pirellulales; family PALSA-1355; genus CAZUPX01. Next base: position 944 of record CAZUPX010000450.1, read on the forward strand.
ACTCGGCTCCTTACACTCATCGTTGCTGTCGCGGCTATCGGCTACGCCGCGTTTGCATTCTCCGACCGGTGGTTCGCATCTGCGGCTACGCCGGGAACGCTCTTCTCCATCAATCCAAGGAACGAGCTGCGACACCGCTAGTGGGGATGAGAAATGCAGCCTCACCGGCGGCCAAACGTTCGTCTTGCAACTCTCGCTCGATGCTCTCGGTAATGCGACAGATTACGCCGGGTTCGATGCCTTCTTCACCTATCAGGGCGTCAGCTCCAAGAACAACGCCAGCATGGCCAGCTGGCCGAGCTGCGTCTTCCCGGCTTCGATCTACGGAACGGGGACAGCCCGCATAGGATGTGCGGCAGGTATAGGTGCCCCTAACTCTACGCATACCGGAACGATCGCCACCCTGAGCTTCAACTGCGTGGCCAACGGCACGATTAACCTCGTCCACGGTAACACCGATACCGCGCTGGACGGTGAGTTCTTCGATAAAGCCGCTGGCACCGACGGCCGCGAGACGCTCACGATCAACTGCCTGGTACCTACGCCGACCGGCACACCGCCGACCGCCACAAACACGGCCACCGCGACGGCCACCAACACCGCTCCGCCAACGGCCACCAACACGCCGCTCCCGCCGACGGCGACGAACACGGCGACCGCGACGCGCACCGCCACGGCTACCGCCACCAACACACCGCTCCCGCCGACGGCGACGAACACGGCGACCGCGACGCGCACGGCCACGGCTACCGCCACCAACACACCGCTTCCACCGACCGCGACGAATACGGCGACGGCGACCGTGACACCCACACCCACGGCGTCGGCGACCAATACGCCGCTCCCGCCGACGGCGACGAACACGGCGACGGCGACTGTGA
>CAZUPX010000451.1:0-1900 GCA_964622155.1 uncultured Planctomycetaceae bacterium
TCCGTTCGGCCTCAACGGCGCGACGCGAGGGATCGTGTTCGATTGCCGTAATAAATGCGACTGCTGAGTCACCCTCTCGGATCTGGACGGCCAGCGCCCCTTGGGCGGGCGCGGGTACGAACCGGTCTACCGGTAGGTCGATCAAATTCTGCGGTCGCAGGCCTAGCCGCCTCAGCCCTGCGGCGGCGAGAACCACGCCGTCAAATCCACCCATCCCGACTTGGGCAATTCGCGTGGGGACATTGCCTCGAATCGGCACGATCTGCACATCGGCTATCCGACGAAACTGCGCAGCCCGGCGGGGGCTACTGGTTCCTAGTTTGATTCCACCGGGAAGATTGGTCAGATCAACAGGTTCACGAGTCACGAGCACGTCGTGGGGTGCTTCGCGCAGCGGCACCGCCGCGATCATCAGGCCCGGGGTCGCCGCCGTCGGCAAATCTTTGTAGCTGTGAACCGCGAAGTCGATGCGTCCAGCCAACAACGCCTCTTCGATCGCGCTCACGAAACCGCCGATCGGGAAGTCCGTATCCAAGGGCTGGCCGGTCGCGATGTCGCCATGCGTCTTGATGACGACTTCTTCGAATTCCAACCCTGCGTGAACGGCTCTCAGCAGATCGCAGACCCATCGCGTCTGCCGCAGGGCGAGGTCACTACCGCGAGTGCCGACTCGAAGCCGCGTCATGGGGCGATTCTCCGAAAAGCATCATTCGTGGCTTCGATGATGGTCGCGATAGCGTTGTCGTCGTGAGCCGCGGAAATGAACATCGCTTCGTACCCGGACGGCGGAAGCCATACGCCGCGGTCGAGCATGGCGTGGAAGAACTTCGCGAACAGATTGTGGTCGCAGGCTTGGGCGTCCGTGAAGTTACGGACGGAGCGATCGGAGAAGGCGATCCCCAGCAAGCCGCCTCGCGCACCGGCCTGCAAGGCGATCCCGGCAGAAACTGCACCGGCACGCAGGCCCGCGATGAGGCGCGTGCTTTTGGCGTGGAGGGAATCATAGAACCCGGCGGCTTGACACAATCGAAGGGTCGCGATGCCCGCGGCCATTCCGACGGGGTTTCCGCTGAGCGTTCCGGCCTGGTACATCGGACCTAACGGGCTAACTAGTGACATCAGCTCGCGTCGGCCGCCATATGCGGCAACCGGCATCCCGCCGCCGATGACCTTGCCGAGGCAGGTGATATCCGGTCGGACGCCACACACATTCTGATACCCTCCCCAGGCCACGCGGAAGCCGGTCATGACTTCGTCGAAGATCAGGAGGCTGCCGTGGCGATCGCAGAGCGCTCGCAGTCCGGTGAGAAATCCCTCGACCGGTTCGACGAAGCCCATGTTGCCGGCTATCGGCTCGACGATGATCGCCGCCACATCGCCGCCGTGCTGGTCCAACATCCGTTCAACAGTCGGAAGATCGTTATAAGGCATCATGATCGTCGACTCGGCAAACGCCTTGGGTACCCCCGCCGAATCCGGTACGGCAAACGTCGCAGCTCCCGACCCGGCAGCGACCAGAAGCGAGTCCGCGTGACCGTGATAGCAGCCGACGAACTTGACGATCTTGGAGCGCCCGGTCGCGGTCCGGGCCAGGCGGATGGCGCTCATCGTTGCCTCCGTGCCGCTGTTCACAAAGCGAACAACCTCCACCGACGGCAAGGCGCTGATGATGATCTCGGCAAGTTCCGATTCAGCGGCGCAGCATGCGCCGAAGCTTAGACCATCCTTCGCGGCGCGGCAGACGGACTCGATCACAGCGGGATGGGCGTGTCCGACGATGGCTGTTCCCCAACTCCCGACCAGATCGTTGTAACGCCGACCATCGAGATCGTAGATATAGGGCCCCTCGGCGAAAAAGACGAATATCGGCGTCCCGCCGACCGCTCGAAAAGCGCGGACG
>CAZUPX010000452.1:0-3535 GCA_964622155.1 uncultured Planctomycetaceae bacterium
CCGGTAATAAGGACCTTCCCGTCGTCGGCCGGCTTGATCCGCAGGTTCAGCGAGGTGCCGTAGGGAATCTGCTCGTCGCCCAGGGTCGCTTCTCCGCCCACCAGATAGTTGGCCTCGCGTCCCGCAGTAACACACAACCTCGGGGCCGCGATCACCTTCGCGGCATCCGAACCGTCCTTGCACGAGTGCTGCTTGAGTTCGGTGTGGATGAGGTACTGCTTGGAGGCTTTCCCGTCTACCGCCAGCGTTATTTGCGCGACGACGGTTGCAACGATCAGGGCCAGTGCTGTGACTCGCATGGTTTGGCTCCGTTAAAGTTGAGGCAGCACCGCCGCCAATCATTCGCCGAAAAATCGCCGGTTGAAGATGGCCGGGTCGAACGGGTCCTTGGGCACAAACTCGTCGGACTTCTCGCCGCGCTTGGGCACGGGGCGCAGCACGGCCTGGCCGCGCACCCGCGCGACGCGGAATTGGTCGGGCGGCGCAGTTGTCTTCGTGCCAAAGTTCTGGTCCGTCGGCGGGAACTTTTGAATCGGGGTACCGGAGTCATTTCTCGGAACCAGTTCCGAGTCCGCCGATTGCCCTCCAGATGCCGCTGCATCCGCCTGTTGTTCGAACTCTAAAAGACTCCCGACCCCTCTTTCAGTGCCTTCCTCGGTGGCGCTGGCCGGCACTTCCCTGGGGCCGACCTGCGACAGCGTCGTCGCGCGGTCCTCGACCGATGCTGGGGTCTGGGGCGGCTTGGCCCCCGCGACCTGATAGACCCATTGAACCAGGAACTGATACTGCGATTGCTCGCGGTCGCCGAAGATCGGCGACTTGGCTGGCCCGTGCGGTCGCAACGGGACTTGCAGCAGCTTGCTCTCCTCGGGCTTCGTCCGATCGACCATGGCCAATGCAGCCTGCAAGTTGCGCTGCGTCGGCTTACGGCCCGCGCGGCGGTTCGGCGGAATCCGCTCCAATCGCATCGCGACTTCGGACTGGGGGCCGTGGCAGCCCGACCCGGTGCAACGGTTCAAGAGCATCGGCTGGATGTTATTGGTGAAGGTCTCCACGGAACCTGCGGGCAGGCCCCGAACCATATTGTCGAGCTGCTCGTCGGGCCGCGCCTTGATGGGCGTTTCGATCGGCTCCAAAGTCTTGGGATTTTCTTTGGCCAGTTGCAGGCGCGTGGCAACCAGGCGAATCTTGGGATGCGTTGCATCGGCTGCCTTCGCAGCGGCGATTTCTTTTTCGGCGGCCTCCAGCAGCGCGTTTCGCAAACACCATTCGGCCAGCTCGATGTGGTCCTGTACGCGGCCGGCGTCAATCCCGGCCCGTTTGTGCACATAGCACTCTTGAGCGTCGCGCGCCAGCAGTGCCACGCTCGATCGCGGGATGTGCATTTCGCCATCGTCGAGGTTGACGTCGTAGCGGTCGCCGGCGGCGGTGATCAAGCCCGAAATCAGTTGGCCATTGTGCAACAAGAGCACGCCTTGGCGGGGCGCCAGGGCCAGGTCATCGGCCGCAGCGGGCAGCGTCCAGAACGCCACCACGAGCGTCCAAATTGCGGCCCACAATGCGCTTAGCGTGACTCGTGTCATGGGGGCGAAAGGATAGGAAAATGGGGCCGGCCGGTCAAGGTCGGTGATAGGAAGGTAGACAGTAGGCGGTAGACAGTAGACTGGGGGCAGGAAGAATGACACGAGGAAGCAGGCGGTAGTGGTCAGCAGAAGAGGTATTGTTGCCCGCCGCTCCACGCGATTACGAAAGATCCACTCAGCAGCGCCAAATGATCCTTGGCGCCCGAAGTCGAGGCGCAAAATAGCAGCGACCGCTGCAAGCGATCCGCCTTCTTCCCCTGTCTACCGTCTGCCGTCTACCTTCTACCGTCTACCCCCTCTTTCTGGCATGCCGCCTTTCAATTCATTATCATGATCGGGTGGCCCGCGACCGGCCCACTGACGCCAATGCGGTGCCAGGCGTCCGGCCATGCTGGCAGTTGCTTGCCGTGCCCGACCGTGGCACGCCGGGACCTTCGAAAGCTCAGACCCCGCAATCGGCCGATGGCGATCTTACAGCTATACAAAGACACGGGCTTGACTGAGCCGATCACGATCGACGGCGATCAGTATATCCTTGGACGTCATCCCGACTGCAACATCGTGCTCGACGCCGCCAGCGTCAGCCGCCAGCATGCGCAGATCGTTCGCGAGAAGGGGCAGTATTTCATCGAGGACTTGCACAGCCGCAACGGCACGTTTGTCAACGGCCGGTCGATCACGGCGCGAACTCCGCTGGAGGACGGTGACCGGCTGAAGATCTGCGACTTGTCGCTGGCCTTCTACACCAAGGAACCCAGTGACCGAGCGCGCGGCGCCGCCGGCAGTTCGTTCGAGTTCATGGACGAAGCATCGTCGGGCACTTCGACCATCATGTCGAAACTCGAGGTCGCGTCGCAGAGCAGCCTGCGGCTGACCGTCAATCCCGAGGTGAAGTTGCGGGCCATGATCGAGATCGCGCACAGCCTGGGCAAGGCCGTGAGCCTCGACGAAGTGCTCGGAAAACTGCTCGACAGCTTGTTCAAAATCTTCATCCAGGCAGACCGCGCGTTCGTCATCCTGCGCAGTGGGCCCGACGGAGTGTTGATTCCCAAGGCCATCAAGCATCGCCGAGCGGACATGGAGGACCAGGTCCGCATCAGCCGCACGATTGTCAACCAGGTGATGGACACCAAGGAGGCCGTGCTCTCGGCCGACGCGGCGAACGACAGCCGCTTTGACACCAGCCAAAGCATTGCCGACTTGCGCATCCGCTCGATGATGTGCGCACCATTGGTCAACAGCGACGGCGACTCGCTGGGCGTGATCCAGGTCGACACGATGAATCAAAAGAGTCGCTTCCAGAAGGACGATCTGGACGTGCTGGCGAGCATCGCGTCGCAAGCGGCGATCGCCGTCGACAACGCACAACTGCACGAAAACGCCGTCCGCCAGGAAGGCGTCCAGCGCGACTTGGAGCTGGCTCACAAGGTCCAGCGCGGACTGCTCCCCGCGGCGCCGCCGTCGATTGAAGGCTACCACTTCTTCGACTTCTACGAGCCGGCCAACCAGGTCGGTGGCGACTACTACGATTACATCGAGCTGTCGGGGAACCGGCTGGCGGTGGTGCTGGGGGATGTCTCCGGCAAGGGGGTGTCGGCGGCATTGCTGATGGCCAAGCTCTCAGGCGAGGTCCGCTACTGTCTGGCCAGCGAGCCCAATCCGGCGGCCGCCATGAACCGCATCAACGTCACCTTCAGCCGCAGCGGCTGGCAAGATCGGTTCGTCACCTTCGTGTTGGCGGTGGTCGACAGCACTCGACACGAGATCACGATCGTCAACGCCGGCCACATGGCCCCCTTGCTGCGTCACTCCAAGGGAATCGTTGAGGAAATCGGCGGCGACCTGGCCGGGCTGCCCCTGGGTGTCGACTCCGACTTTTGTTATCAGCAATACTCGCGACCGATCCAGCAGGGCGATTTTCTGACAATCTTTACCGACGGCATCAGCGAGGC
>CAZUPX010000453.1:0-2118 GCA_964622155.1 uncultured Planctomycetaceae bacterium
CGCCGGCACCCGCAGCAGCGCCTGCCCAGGTGGCCGCCAAGTCGCCCGAAAAATCTCGCTTCTGGTGGTTTATTGAATCGTCCGGCGCCATCGGCGCTGTGATTTTGATGCTGTCGATCTATTTCGTCTCGACCGTGGGGCGTCTGTTTATTGAGATGCGTCCGCAAGTGGCCGCTCCGCCGGCGCTGGTCGAGGAGCTGCTCGACATGCTTGGGCGGCGCGAGTTTAAAGAAATCTATGCCCTGGTCAAGGATGACAAGTCGTTCTTGAGTCGCGCGCTGGCCACCGGGATTGCCGAATTGCCCAACGGGCTGGCCGAAGCCCGCGAAACGATGGAACGTGTTGGCGAGGCGGCAACCGTCGAGATGGAAAAGAAGATCAGCATGCTGGCCGTGCTGGGCACGCTCGGACCGATGATCGGCCTGCTGGGCACGCTCAAGGGGATGATCGCCAGCTTCAGCGTGATCGCCCTGTCGGACGTACAACTCAAGGCCAGTCAGGTGGCGGGCGGCATCTCCGAGGCCTTGCTGTTGACCTTCGAGGGCGTAGCGCTGTCGGTGCCGGCGATTTATTTCTACGCCGTGTTTCGCAATCGTGTTTCGTCTATCTCGGTATCCACGATGCTGCAAGCCGACGAGTACCTGCGGCACTTTGCTCACGCGGCGCGTGCCAAGACGGCCCCAGCCGCCTCCGCGTCGGCAGCGCCCGCGACCGCGGCTCCTGTCGCCAAACCGTCCAAAGGCTAAGGTCAACGCTCTGTGTCCGGCTCGCAATATCACGACGCCAGCGCCGAACCGAACCTCACGCCCATCCTCGACCTGGTCTTCCAGTTGATCACCTTCTTCATGCTGGTAATCAACTTCAAAAGCGCGCAGCTCGACATGAATCTCAAGCTGCCGGTGGTCGGATCAGCTCGCCCGGTCGACACCAAGGGTCAGCAGGACCTGCTGGTACTCAACATCGACTCGAATGGTCGACTGACCGTCTACAACACCCCGAAGGACATCGAGAGCTACATCGCCGCCGAGGCGCACTCGAGCCTGCTGGCGGCGCGGCAGAAGGACCCCGACTTGCAGCCGGGCGACGAGCTGCCCACCACGGTTGTGATCCGCGCCGACCGAGCGACCCCGTTTCACCTGCTTAACCGCGTGATCCGTGCGTGCCAGGACAACGGCTTTCGCAGCTTCTCGCTCAAAGCCATGGACAAACGATCCGAGACCGAAAGCTGACATGGCCCGACGACGCAAACGATCTGGTTCCGACGGCGTGGAGCTGAACCTGGCTGCGATGCTCGACATGGCGTTTCAACTGCTCGCGTTTTTCATCCTCACGTTCCACCCGGCCCCGGTCGAAGGCCAGATTTTACTGCGCATGCCGCCGGCGCAGCCCGTCACGCCGGTCCGAGACGCCGTACAGGCCGGCAGCGACGCGGCCAACGACAACCCGGTGCAAGGGCTCAACTCGTTGGTGATCAGCGTGATTCCCAATGCCGGCGGCGGAATCGGTTCGATGGCCATCGGCGAAGCGGCCGTGGCCACGTTGTCCGGGTTGAACGACCGGCTGAAAACGATTCTGGGCGATCAGGCGAGCCCTTTCGACCAGGTTGTGATCCAGGTCGGCTCGGGTCTGCGGTACGATGCGCTGATGAGCCTGGTCGACGTCTGCACGCGCCAGAAATTGCCCGGCGGCCAGAAGCTGACCAAGCTCAGCTTCGTTGAGCTGCCTGAGGCGGCGCCGGCGCCGTGATCGAAAGCCGCGTGCAGATAGCGTGCCGGTCAGATGTCGCCGCCGCTTGCTATACTGGAGGGATGAGCGGAGGCCCTTCAAGACGCCTGTTCCAATTCCGATTGCGAACACTGTTTGTCGCCGTCGCGGCATGCGCCCTTGCCTCGCCAGCCGTTCCCGTTGCAATCGCGGCGTACAAAGAATGGCAGCGCAATCGTGGCTGGGATTACGTCGGCGCGGGCTACATTGGGCCGTTCAAAAACGATACCGGATACGTTTTTGGCAACACGGAAGCCGAGAACGATCAACCCGAGTCGTCTGATGCTGAGCCGCCATGATTCGCGCCCCTAACCGCCGCTGGTTCCGCTTTTCGTTGCGGATGCTGTTCGTCGT
>CAZUPX010000454.1:0-5369 GCA_964622155.1 uncultured Planctomycetaceae bacterium
AATCGACTCGATTTGCACTCCCGAGCGGCGCAGCCGCCAGCGCAGGTCGTCGTCTTCGCAGCCCCACCCCTCGAAGTTTTCGTCGTAGCCGTTAACTCGCTCGAAATCGGTACGCCAAATGCCCACGTTGTTACCGATCAACTTGGGTTTCGTCGGATGGCGGATCAAGCGATAAAACCGCGACGAGCGATCGAGCTTTTTCAGCCGCCGCAGTTCGCTCTGGGGCGCCCACGACTGAAACTGGCCCGACCGCAACACGTCGAGGGTAACTTGCTCTGACGGGCCGCGCTCCAGGCGACAGCAATCGCCGGCCATGACCACGCCCGGTTTGCGACGCGCCAGATGGATGCGCACGTGATCGCGCGGCAAGACGCAATCGCCGTCGAGGAACAACAGATACGGTGCCCGGCTCGCGCGCACGCCTGCATTGCGGCACTTCGACAACTGAAACGTCGTGTGCGGATGGGTCGTAAAGCCGACTGGAAACGAAACCGAGCGGGCAAACTCGTCGACAATCCGCGGCGTCTCGTCGGTCGAGCCGTCGTCGGTCACAACGAGCTCGATCCGCCCTTCGATCCCCTCTTGCAGCGCGACCGACTGCAAGGCCCGCCGCAGGTGCTCGGGCCGCTGGTATGTCGAGATCAAGAGTGCGATATCGGGCTCGTTCATCGGAGGGCCAAAGATAGCGTGCCTCGCGAGTTGAGCCAAGAGCAGTAGGTTGCGGGGGCTGAGTGATCGACGATCAAGAGGTTCGCGTCGCTAGCGCCGCCAGGGGGCGCAGGATCTCTTCGAGTTGATCCTGACCGCTTGTGATCTCGAGTCGGCTCGACAATGCCCAGAACGGTTTTGCACCGGTCCAGCGATCGGCGATCTTGACCAGGTCTTTGCACGTGCAAATTGCGGCGGCAACATCGAGGTTATCGGTCCAGCGCCGCAGATCTTCGAGGTCGGACTGCGCGTACGGAAAATGATCGTCCAGTTCGCGCATCGCTGCGATCTCAAGACCGCACCCCGCGAGCGCGCGGCGAAAGCCGGCTGGATTGCCGATTCCACAGAATGCGGCGATTGGCTTGCCGGCCAGGCTGGCCAATTCTTGCCGCTCGCCCGATGGCGATAGCAGGCACTGCGGTGTATAGGTGGCTTCGATCCACGCGGCGGTTGGAGCACTGCGCCGCACGTGTTCTCGGATGCCGGCGCGCTCGGCGTCGGATACCAACCGGCTGCGAGTGAGAATGACGACGTCGGCTCGGGACAGGCCAGAGAGCGGTTCGCGCAACGTGCCGCGCGGAAACACATGGCCAAAGCCAAACGGTTCAAGCGCATCGATGAGCACGATGTCCAGATCGCGCGCGATGCGGCGATGCTGAAAGGCGTCGTCGAGTAGCAATAACCGGCAACCGAACTCGCGCACCGCTCGCCGCGCGCCGCGCACGCGGTCGGCGTCGAGGACGTGAGGAACCTGCGGCAGCTTCTGAGCCAGTTCCAGGGCCTCGTCGTTGGGCTGGCCTGCCTGGGAACCGTAGCCGCGGCTCACCATTCCGACTCGCACGCCTTGATCGGCCAACCACGTGGCCAACCACTCGACGGTCGGTGTCTTGCCGGTACCGCCCAGCGTGATGTTGCCGACACTAATCACCGGAACGTCAACGCTATGGACCATGTCGGGCCGACGGTCGTAGCGGCGATTTCGGCATCGAACTGCCCACGTGTACGGCCACTCGAGCAAACGCAAGGCCGCGCGCAGCAGACTGGCGGTGGGACCGCGTCGGCGGCCGCTGACCAGCTCGCGGAATTCGGACGGACCAAGCAAGGTTTCGCCGTTGCGTCCGTAGATTTAGTCGCGGAGAGTCTGTCGACTACAGTTTCTTACAGATGGCCTCTGCCATTTCGCGAGTGCCGACGGCAGTCGGATCGTTGCGCTCGGCCTTCAGATCGTAGGTCACATACTTGCCTTCGGCGATCACTTCGGCCACGGCCTGCTCGAGCCGACTCGCCGCATCCGTCTCGCCCAGATGCTTGAGCATCAACATGCCGGACAGGATCAGCGCGGTTGGATTGACGCGGTTCTGACCTTTGTACTTCGGCGCGCTGCCGTGTGTGGCTTCGAACACGGCCCCCTCGGGTCCGATGTTGGCCCCAGGGGCGACGCCCAACCCGCCGACCAGCCCCGCCGCCAGGTCGCTGAGGATGTCGCCGTACAGGTTTGGCAGCACCAGCACGTCGTACAACTCGGGCTTCTGCACAAGCTGCATGCACATGTTGTCGACGATCCGCTCTTCGAACGCGATGTCGGTGTATTGCTTGGCGACGTTCTTGGCAACTTCGAGCCACAGACCGTCGGTGTACTTCATGATGTTGGCCTTGTGCACGGCCGTGACTGTTTTGCGACCGTTAGCCCGCGCGTAGTCGAAGGCACACTTGACGATTCGCTCGGTGCCCGAGGCGCTGATCGGCTTGATCGAGATGCCGGTTTCAGTATAGGGCGTCTTGACGGGTCGATCGGGCGAGAGCTTGTTGACGATGCGAATCAGCCGCTGCGTGTCGCGCTTGCCGCGCTCAAACTCAATGCCGGCGTACAGATCCTCGGTGTTCTCGCGGACGATCACCAGATCGACCGGGACGCTATTGAAAAACGTGCGGACCCCTTTGTACTGCTTGCACGGGCGGATGCAGGCGAATAGACCGAGTGCTTGTCGGAGGTAGACGTTGATGCTGCGAAAGCCGGTGCCGACCGGAGTGGTGATCGGCGCCTTGAGCGCACAGCGCGTGCGGCGCACGCTGGCCATCACCGAGTCGGGCAGGGGCGTGCCCAGCCGCAGCATCACGTCGACGCCGGCCTCTTGCACGTCCCAATTGATCTTGATGCCGGTGGCGTCAACCGAGCGCCGCGCCGCGGCCGCCAACTCCGGCCCGGTGCCGTCGCCGGTGATTAACGTGACCTCGTGTGCCATGACAAACTCGACTGTGATGACTGGCGCCGCGTGGCCGATTTCGGCGTAAATCGACGCCAATTTGCGAAAGTGCCAAGCTAACAGATGCGCCGCGAAGCGTCAACGCAATGGCCGATGTCTGGGCCGCTGTTTGCATCGCCAGAATTCCTCGACGAACGCGCGGCGCGCCGTCTTGGGGCGACTAGAATACTGCCATGCACAACTTGCCGTCCACGCTGCGCCGCGCTCGTTTCAGTCTGCGCACGCTGTTGCTGGTCATGGTCATCGTTGCACTTGCCATTGCTCAATACGTGGTCCTCCGCAGAATCCGCGAAGTCGAGCTGGCGAATCGGAAGTTGTTCGATGAGAACGTAAAACTGCGCGCTGAGGCCGGTTACCTGGAAGTCGATGATCCGCGCAAGGTGGCGGTGCTGAGAATTTCCGATCTCAACGAACTGACTTGGCGCTGGAAGGTGTGGCTGCCCAAAGGCAACTGGGTGGTGCACGAGGAAACGCGCAACATTCCGCAGACGGGCGTGACGCAACCGAAGCACCGCAACGTCTTCCTTGGAGATCGAGAAGTCTCGGTCGCCGCCAGCGTCCGCAAAGGCGCCGACGGCCAGTGGGAGTTCGTCACCGATTTTGGAGGTGCCGGTCGGCGGAGCGGTCTGCACAAATCACATGCATTGGTCGCACCTGGGGACAAGGGTAATAAAACAAGCGTTGCCGGAAGTGGAAAACAGGAGGCGCTGGACCCGAATAAGCCGATCGTCTTGCTGCGACTGCGAGCCCACGAGAGCGTTGAGACTTCGCCCGGCTCGTTGTCAAGCATAGACCCGCCGGAGCCAACCGACGGCATCTTGATCTGGATCGAGCGGCAGAAATAGCGCCGAGTCGCTTCGACAGCGGGCTCAGTTTATGCCATAATCGAAACAATAAATGTCTGTGACTTGCTCCTCGGGTTTGACGTCATGCAATACGACGCCGACGCGATCTTTGACGCCGCGATTCAGCTTCCAGAAAACGACCGGCTCGACCTGGTATCTCGCCTCCTGGAGACTCTGCCCGAGGGGAGTGTGACCATGTCGCTTGACGACCCGGAATTGCGCGCTGAGATCGAGCGCCGTTTTGCAGATCAGGCGGGCGCTGTACCGTGGGCTGACTTGCGCGCGGAGGGTTGATGGCAGCCGGCAACGTGATCTTTCATCGCCTTGCCGCGCGCGAATATCGTGCTGCGAGAGATTGGTACGCCGAGCGTTCGAGGGAGACCGGAGCGAGATTCCGCACGGCTGTGGATCGAGCCGTCAAGCGAATTGGAACGGCTGGGCCGGACTTGTGAAAATTTTCAGATGTCCCCGAGCAGTTCCCCGGCGGAGGTGTCTTGCTGGGCGCTGTGGCGAATGCACAGAACGCGAACGGTCTCGCCTTCGATGGCGAACAACGCGCGACGCACGCCACGGCCCTTTCCGAAAAGTAGCTGTCGAATCTCTTTTCCGACTGTGTCGGTTTCGCGGGCTACCGAACAACGCTCCGGAAACTCGGCAAGCGAGTCAATCGCAGTCACAAAGCGGTTGAACCAGCGAGTCGCCGCAGCCGGGTTCTGCTGCTCGATATATCGATACTGATCTTCAAGGTCACGAAGCGCTCGCGGTTGGAAAATCACGCGGTACTTCATGAATCCTCGGCGATGCCATATTTCGCGCGAAGCATCGTGACCGCATCATTCAATGGCACGCCTTCACCCCGCTCGATTGATTCCAACCCTTCGCGGATCGCGCTGAGCGTCTCTTCTTCCTCTCGCAACAATTCCACCGCGTGGTCGAGCGCACGGCCACGGTCCGGGAATCGACCGGTCGCCACAAGACGCTCGAGGACCGCCTCTTTGTCAGGAGATAATTCGCTTGCCATGAGATTTGTGTCTCCGCGGACGTATCGTAACACCTTCAGCTACAGTGTCGGCCCGATTTGCCAGGGGACGAACTCTTCCTGGCCGATGCCGTGCTGCTCGCTTTTGGTGTGCTTGCCGCTGGCCACGGCGATGATCTGTTCGAAAATCTCGCGGCCGACTTCCGCCACGCCGCGGCCGGCCAGGATCGTTCCGGCGTCAAGGTCCATATCGTCGATCATCCGCATGTACATCGGCGTGTTGGTGGCCACCTTGATGGACGGCGTCGGCTTGCAACCAAAGCAACTGCCGCGGCCGGTCGTGAACACCATCACTTGCGCGCCGCCTGCCACGATGCCGGTAACGCTCACCGGATCCAGCCCGGGCGTGTCCATCACCACGAATCCTTTGGCCGTGACTTGCTCGGCGTATTGATAGACTTCGCTCATCGCCGTGCTGCCGGCTTTGGCCACCGCGCCCAGCGACTTCTCGTAGATCGTCGTCAGCCCGCCCTCCTTGTTGCCCGGCGAGGGATTGTTGTCCGGAGTGCAGCC
>CAZUPX010000455.1:0-2494 GCA_964622155.1 uncultured Planctomycetaceae bacterium
CCGAGCGTGCCGGACACGATGATCAGCGGCACGTCAGGCTGGACGCGGCGGGCGGCCTCGACCGCCGAGATCCCGTCGAATTGTGGCAACAGAAAGTCTGCGAGAATCAGATCGAAGCGCTGCCGCGAGAGCGCTGCGCAAAAGTCGTCCCGAGTGGCGACCCGCTGAGTGTGCGCGTTAATGCCGCTGCGGGAGAGCGCATCGAGGATGATTTCCGCATCGCGGGCATCGTCTTCGAGATGGAGTACCTGTATCGGTTGCATGGGGTTGGACCATGCAGTGCGGCGCTCTCGACAACTCAGCAACGGCGCCGCGTCAACGAGCACACGCAGGTCGCGAGACCAGCCTCTAGTCTGAAGTTCCCCCCTTGGCGTAGCCGAATTGCGACGTAACTTCCGCGGGCACGGGCACTTGCGCTCAAAATGCACCTGGCATAATGTACCCATGTAAATGTGATATTTTGTGCTTGCAATGCCGTGATATCATGCTATATTGGTTCCCATGTATGTCGAGAGCGTGCCGAACCGGAACTCGCCGCCGGCCATTTTGCTGCGGACGGCCGAGCGCCAGGGCAAGAAGATTTGCAAGAAGACGTTGGCCAATCTGACTCATTGGCCGGCCGCCCAGGTCGAGTCGCTGCGGCGCGTGCTGCGCGGCGATCGGCTGCTGCCGCCGGACGAACTGTTCAAGATCGAGCGCTCGCTCCCGCACGGACACGTCGAGGCCGTGTTGCGCATGATCCGCAGGCTCGGGCTGGATTCGCTGGTCGCCGCCAAACGCTGTCGAGAACGCGACCTGGTGCTGGCCATGATCGTCGAGCGCGTCCTTCATCCCTGTTCGAAGCTGGCCAGCGCTCGGCACTGGAACGACACCACGCTGGCCCAAGAGTTGTCGCTGGGCGAAACCGATGTCGACGAACTCTACGACGCGCTGGATTGGCTGTTGGCCCGCCAGGCGCGCCTCGAGAGCAAGTTGGCCGGCCGACACCTGTTCGAGGGCGGGCTGGTGCTCTACGACGTCAGCACGAGTTACTACTACGGGCAGCATTGTCCGCTGACGCAGTTCGGCCACGACCGGGATGGCAAGCAGGGGCTGGAGATCATTGTCTACGGCGTGCTGACTGACCGCCACGGCTGCCCGGTTTCGATTCAAGTTTATCCCGGCAATACCGCCGACCCGAGCACCGTGCCGGATCAGGTCGACAAGCTCCGCAAGCAATTCAAACTTCTGCGCGTGCTGCTGGTGGGCGACCGCGGGATGTTGACGCAGACGCAACTCGATAAGCTCAAGCAGTACCCCGGACTCGGTTGGATCTCGGCCCTGCGCAGCCCAGCGATTCGAGAGTTGGTTGAGCAAGGACACCTGCAGCCGTCGCTGTTCGATCAGCAGAATCTGGCCGAGATTCAGTCGCCGGAGTTTCCGGGCGAACGGCTGATGGCCTGCTTCAATCCGCAGTTGGCCGAGCAGCGCCGCCACAAGCGCGAAGCGCTGCTGAGCGCCACCGAAGCGTCGCTCAAGTCCATCGCCGCCCAGGTGGCCCGCCGCAAACACAAACGGCTGACGGCCCAAGAAGTCGGACAAAAAGTTGGACGTGTGATCAACCGCTTCAAGGTGGCCAAGCACTTCGATTGGACGTTTGAGGCCGACGTCTTCGGCTGGAGCCGCTGCGAGGAAGCGATCCAGGCCGAGGCGCAGTTGGACGGTATCTACGTCGTCCGCACCAGCGCGCCGGAGGCGCAACTATCGTCGCCCGACACCGTTCGCGGCTACAAGAGCCTGGGCCAAGTCGAGCGCGCCTTCCGCTGCCTCAAGGGCATCGACCTGCGCATCCGGCCGATCTTTCATCGCACCGAAGATCACGTGCGCGCACACGTGTTCCTGTGCCTGCTGGCCTACTACGTGGAGTGGCACCTGCGGGCCGCTTGGGCCGAGTTGCTGTTCGAAGACGAAGAGCTCCCGCAGGCCCGTCGCGAGCGCGACCCGGTCGCGCCGGCTGAACCGTCGCCATCCGTCAAGCGAAAGAAGGCTTCTCGACAAACGGCGCAAGGCCTGCCGGTGCACAGCTTTCAGACCCTGCTCGAACACTTGGCGACGCGCAGCCGACACACCTGCCGTGTGTGCAACGAGCCCAAGTCCGAACCGTTCGAGTTACTGACGGAGGCAACGCCCATTCACCTACGGGCCATGAAACTGATCGAACTGTACCCAGTACCAGGAAATCGGAATTGAACGTAAGTCGTGCAGGCATAGAGGGATAGCGTTCGCGTCCGGGGGAACTCCAGTTTAGACTGCCTCGTCGCCGCAGTCGTCCCGTCGGGGCCGGCCTCGGTGGAATTGTCGTTGGCACCGCAGATTCAACGCTTTCCGGCTCAGTTCAATCCCTGCATCAACTCGTCACGCAGTGCCACATGCCAAATCCGCCGCCGCGAAGTGAGCCGTCGCAGCCACCCCGTCCATCCGACGCACCGGACACGATGGATCCGGTCGGCAAGCT
>CAZUPX010000456.1:0-10459 GCA_964622155.1 uncultured Planctomycetaceae bacterium
GCCTACGAGGGCGAGATTGTGATCATGACCGGTCCGTCCGGTTCCGGAAAAACCACGCTGCTGACGCTCCTCGGCACCTTGCGCGCCCCGCAGGAAGGCAGCGTAAGCGTGCTGGGCCGAGAATTGCGAGGCGCTTCGCCAAAGGAGCTTGTGGCCACGCGCCAAAAGCTGGGCTTCATTTTCCAGTCGCACAATCTATTCGGCTCGTTGACCGCCATGCAAAACGTGGCCATGGCAATGGAATTGTTTTCCGTCTCGCGCAGTGAAGTCAAACAGCGCGCAAGCGCTATCCTTTCACGATTGGGGCTCGGCCACCGCCTGAACTACAAGCCCGATGCCCTTTCCGGGGGCCAAAAGCAGCGAGTCGCGATTGCGCGAGGTCTGGCTCACGGGCCGCGAATTGTACTGGCCGACGAACCCACTGCGGCGCTCGACGAGAAATCGGGCCGCGAAGTGGTAACATTGTTTCAGGAACTGGCTCGCGACCAGAAGGTCACGATCATCATGGTGACGCACGATAATCGGATCCTCGATGTCGCCGATCGCGTCGTCAATATGGTCGACGGACGAATTAGATCCGATGTGGTGGTCCGCGAGGCGGCGTTGATCTGTGAGTTCATTCAACTGCTGCCCGTGTTCCAAGGGCTGACGCCATCCACGTTAGCCTCGATCGCCGACAAGATGTGGGCCGAGCAATACTTGGCCGGGGTGATTGTCGTTCGCGAAGGCGACCCCGGCGACAAGCTGTTCCTCATCCGGCACGGCGAAGTGGAAGTCTTGGTCGACGACGGCGACGGCCGCAAACGAGTCGGAATACTGAAGCCTGGTGACTGCTTCGGTGAAATGACGGTGCCCACGGGCGTGCCCCGCAATGCGACCCTACGCACGACGAAAAGCACGATGCTGTACGCGTTGGCCAAACAGGACGCCGACAATGCCCTGAAAACCAGCGCGACGTTTCAGGTGGAACTGCAAAAGGCGCTTTTCGAGCGGCAATGATTGGCGGATTGTTCAATTCGTCGGGGCGGAATGCGCCTGCAGCGGAGATTCCTGAACGATCACTACCCACCCCGTATCGCGTACCTCTGGTGATCTCGTTTCTATCCGCACCGGCTCGAACGCGGCGGTCACAGGTCGACTACCTTCGGCAGCGAGGGGATCGTGGTACGCGGTGTCGATACTCTGCGTCAGGCCAGTGACCGACACATCGCCCGTTTCATGGGTACGACGTTCACGCAGTTGTCTCAATCGATCGACAAGCTGGGGATGAATCCGGAACAGAACCTCTTTGTCGGCCGACGATCGTTGCCGCTGCGCCTCATGCAGCAACGGATGATGCAAGATCAAGCCGCTTTTCGGGACTCCTTCCTCCTGATCTTCGCGCGTATCGACGAGGACCGCGATCTGACCAGCTTCCAGGCCCGTTTGCAGTTCGTAGAAGCCACCAATTTCCATCGACATTCCAAGTACGCCAAGGTATTCCCCTTCGAACTCGTTGTCTTTCCAGATGGGGGTCGAGAACGCCACTTTTAGGCTGTGTGTGGCGGTGCTCAGATAAACCGCCGACAAATGCACGCGGTCGATCGGTTTTACCGCTCCCCGCTTCTCATCGGCGGTTAGGTTTCTCGGCCCGCCATGAAAGTATGTGCGCTCAGAAAAATCGGCGAATATAGTCGTCTCGTTGAACGGGTCGCGAGCGATCTGCACGCCATGCGGATCAGTTAGGAACCAACTATCTGCTTCAGGCGCCTGCGATTTTCTGCGAGCTTCTATCCATTGTTGCAGGCTGCGCTGCTCGGGTGAACCGACGACTTTGTTTTGCAGCGCGAGCATGAGCCTCTGGAGTTCCGGATCCTCTGTCGCTTGAGTTAGAATCCGCCACCGCCGGTCGACCTCGTTCGCCACGGCCTTGGCGGCAAACCGCGCCGCCAAACACATTCCATTCTGCTGCTCAACGACCGCATTCTGCCAAGCGAGTTCGGCCTCCTTACGCGCGTCCTCCGCCTCAACGCGAGCATGGGCCTCGCGTGCCGCCGTGTTTCTTAGCGTGATCGCGGAACTCAAAGCCAGCAGCAAAACCAGTGCAAGACCGATGAGTCCTAAGATCACCAATTTACGATTGCGACGAGCCCAACGAGCCAGGCGTTCTGCAAATGACTCGCGATGTGCGGATACCGGCTCATCCGCCAGCCAGGCATCCAAATCGGTGGCCATCTCCAGTGCTGTGGGATAGCGTTCGGACTGATATGTCGCCATGGCTTTGAGGCAGATTGCTTCGAGCGCCTTCGGCACATGAGAATTCACTTCGCTTGGACGAGGAAACTCGCCATATCTAAGCTTGTCGAGCAAGAGCGTCTCTGACGCACCTTCCAAGGGCGCATGCCCGGTGAGCACGCAATACAAAGTAGCTCCCAAACTGTAGATGTCGCTCGCGGGTTGGATGGGGTTCATAAGTCCGGGATGTTGCTCGGGACTCATGTAGCCCACGGTCCCCGCCGCGCCGCCCGAGGATTTCCCCGAGGATTTCCCCGACGGATTATCACTCTTAACGCGCATCGTTTTTTCGCCACTTGCCTTCGCCCGCTCATCGCGCTCGACCGTAGTAGCGAGACCCCAATCGACTAACAGTGTCTCGCCAAACTTGCCCAGCATGATGTTTTCCGGCTTGATATCGCAGTGGACAACGCCGCGATTGTGCGCATAAGCTACTGTGTTGCATACCGCCACGAGGTGCGTGAGCAATCGGTGCAACTCACGTGGGGCGGCACCGGTCTGATGATAATTTTCGATGGCATCTCGCAGCGGAGCGCCTTCGATGTACCGCATCGCGTAGAAGGGACGTTTATCGGCGGCCTCGCCAACTCCATAAACGGGCACCACTCCGGGATGATCGAGCCGGCTGGTGATTTCCGCTTCCAGAAAGAACAGTTCCACATAATCTGATTTCTGAAGATGTCGCTGCTGGATGAACTTCAATGCGACTTCGCGGCGCAACGATTCGTCCGTTGCCCGGTAGACCTCGCCCAGCCCGCCAGCCGCGTGAAACTGTAGATTTTCATATCGCGCCGACGTGGTCACCTGTCCCGGTAATTCCGGATCAGTCATTGATTTAATCTTCCCTGCGCGGACATTGATCCATTTACAAGCGTAGTTTCGCAGCTTGAATGAAGGACTGCAACCGTTGCGGCTTGAAATGCAGATAGCCGACGGCTTCGATCACTGCGTCTTCGAGATGCTCGCGATCGTCGGGCACGAAGCCGGCGTGCTTCCCTCAAACGTTCGCCAGCCGCTGTTGCGCGTCGCCGAATTGTTTGAGATGCACGCCGGTCTTGTCCATCAGCGAGAGATACAGGCTGCACATTTTTCGCTCGGGCTGGCCCAGGTAGTCGAGGACGCGTCCGCTTTCCAACCGTCCGCCGCCGCGGCCCAGCACGATCACCGGCAGTTGCGTTGCGTCGTGGCTGCCGGTCAACATGCTCGAACAGAACAGAACCAGGGAGTTGTCGAGCGTGGTTCGTTCGCCTTCAGAAATCGCGTCCAGCTTACGGGCGATGTAGGCGACCTGCTCGAGGAAGAACTGGTTGACTTTCAACCAATCGGCGGTGTCTGAGTGGGAGAGCAAGTGATGGATCATGTAGTCAACGCCGAGATTGGGAAAACGCAGCGAACTGTGGTCGTTGTTGAGTTTGAGCGTGCAGACGCGCGTGGTGTCAGTCTGGAAGCCGAGCACCAGGATATCGCACATCAGCCGCATGTGCTCGGCGATGTCCTGCGGAATGCCATCGGCCGGGCGGGGAACATTGGGGCCGTCGATCGCCGGTCGCCAGCCTTGCAGCTCTCCTTTTTTTCCAGCCCGTCCGATACGCTGCTCAACTTCGCGGACCGAGTCGAGGTATTCGTCGAGCTTGCGCCCGTCGGCCGCGCTAATCTGCCGGCGAATGTCGGTGGCATCGTTCAGAACCGCGTCGAGCACGCTCTTGTCGCCGCGTTGGACTTCGTCCTTGAACAGCCGGTCGAAGGCCAGGGCCGGGTACAACTCCAGAGGCGTCGGCGTGGTCGGAGAGCTCCACGAGATGTGCGAGCTGTACAGCATCGAGTAGTTCTTGTGGACGGATGGATTCGACTTTTCGCACCCCAACACCAGGCTGGGAATTTTCGTCGACTGTCCCCGTTGCTGAGCGATCACCTGGTCAATGCTGGTGCCGGAACGGATTTCGCCGCCGGACGCCAACGGCGCGCCCGAGAGCAGATTGCCCGTCTGCGAACTGTGGATGTTTCCCTTGAGCGCTTCGGCATTGTGCAGGCCCCGCACGAAGAGCAACTTTTCGCGGAAGTCGACCAGCGGCTCCAGCACCTTGCCGAGCTCCATTTCGCGGCCGGAGCCTTTGGCCGACCACTCCTTCCCGTGAAAACCATTGCCGGAAAAGATCGTGGCGAACCGCACCGGCGCGTCGCTGGCCGTTTTGGTCTCGTCGCCCCAGACGGGAAACGACTCGAGCCACGGCAACGCCATTGTCACCCCAACCCCACGCAAGAAGGTCCGACGCGAAAATTGATGACTGTGCATGACATTCCTCGCAATGCGCGGGCTAAATGACGACGAGATGACCTTCCAGCGATTTTACGATCTTACTCGGCTTCCGCAAACTGCGCATCCTTGCCGCGAATGTTGCGGAACTGGCGGCTGCGGACGATCGTATCGACCGCCACCGCGAAACGATAGTCGTTTTTCTCCAGCCGCTCGTGCATCTCCTTGAGCAACGGTTCGTCGGATAGCTGCACGCTCCGCCCCAAGGCATATCCCAGTAGCTTGCGGCAAAACTGCCGCAAGACCGCTTCGCGGCGAGCGTTCAGAAGATAGTCTCGCAAACCTTGCAGACCCTCGAATGCGGTGCCATCGGCCAGCGTGGCGCGAGAGTCGATCGGCCTGCCCGCCAAATCCTTGTCACGTCGGCGGCCAATCGGGTCGAATCCTTCCAGGGCGAAGCCCATCGGGTCGATGCGCACGTGGCACTTCGCACAGCGGGAGTCGCTGCTATGCTTCTCGACGAGTTGACGGACCGTCAGACCGTCGGTGGCGGTTTCATCCTCCGGCAACCGCGGCACTTCCTTGGGCGGGCGCGGCAGCTTCTCGCCGAGTACGACTTCCGATACCCAATTGCCGCGCAGCGTTGGACTGGTCCGCGACGCGCCCGATTGTTTAGCCAGAATGGCCGAAAGGCCCAAAATGCCTCCCCGCCCATGCGCACCGACACCGTCCACCCGGCGCCACTCGCTTCCCGTCACGCCGTCTAGGCCATAGTGCTTTGCCAGCGATTCGTTGAGGAACGCATGGTCTGCGTTGAAGATACTGAGCACCGACGCGTCGCGCTGGAATAAGTCGGTGAAAAAGCGGATCGCCTCCTCATACATATCGACCCGCAACTCGACGAACGAAGGAAAATGGCTCTCGCTCTTCTCGTCGAGCGTGTCGAAGTCGTAGATGTGCAGCCACTGGCAAGCGAATTCGGTGGCCAGTCGGCGGACGCGTACGTCGCCCAGCATTCTGCGGGCCTGGGTCGTCAGGATCTCCGGGGCGCTCAGTCGGCCCGCCGCGGCGGCCTCTAGCAATGGCGCGTCGGGCGTCGACGACCAGAGGAAGTAACTCAGCCGGCTGGCAAGCTCCGAGTCGGAAACCGGACCCGCCTCGGCGCCTGGCGCGGCCTTTTCGGGCCGGTACAAAAACGCCGGTGAGACAAACACGCGGGCAAGCGTAAACCGCCACGCTTCGTCGTGGGGCAGGTCTTGGGCTCGCAGTCTCTGATACAACTCGCGAAGTTCCGTGCTCTCGGCGTTGGTCAGCCCACGCCGATACGCTCGCGCGGCGAACTCGAGCAGAGCCTCAACCTGCCGCGGCTCGGCATCAATCAGCGCCTGCCGAAACCCTGCGGCCCGATCGTGAATCGGCTTGCGAAATGGTTCGAATAGCTTCGGATCGCTGTCTTGAGTGGCATACTCCATGAGCTGGCCGAAGGCGTCGACCAAGGTGAGCGCGTCATGGCTGGCGAAATGCAGCTCATCCCAGTAGCGGTCGAGCTCGGCCTTTTGTCGCTCGTCGAGCATCAGTCGGCACAACGCTTCGTCTTCGCGATGGAATAGAGTCAGGGTCACGACCTCGTCGACAGGCACGATCCGGATGTAGCACAGAGCCGCCGGGAACCATGCGCGGAAGTCGTCAAAGGCCTGCTCGAAACGTTTCCGCGCGGCGCTGCTCTCGCCCGTCACCACCGGCACATCGGATCGCAGAGCTGCCAGCGAATCGGGCCTGACGGTCGACACGCTGGCTTGAACGCTGCCTTCCGCGCCGGTTTGCGGTTCCAGTTGCGCGGTGGTGACAAGCTCGCAATCGCCAACCAGCTCTGCCGGAAGGTGAACTTCGATCACCGATGGCGCCTGCACGCAAAGGCTGTCAGCCTCGACAGCCGAACCGCTCGGATGTCGGCCGAACAGGGTGGGATCGAGCCCCCAATTACCTTGGCCCGCCGCGTGCGCCCCGACTCGCGGCGTGCCAGATGCCGCAATACGGGTGCGTGCGCCGGCGAACAAGGGGCCGCCTAACGACACCAATTGACGGTATAGCGCCGCGTCGGGATGCTGGGAATCGGTCGGCGGCGCGCCCGTGAGCAGGGTCTGCAGATCCTGGGCCAGTTTTTGTTTCTCCTCGGTCCCGGCGGCTGCGAGCCAGCTTGCCAAAAGCGACCCAGGGGGAATCAGCGAGTTGATGTCGCCGCCTTGAACGCGTTCGGTGTAGAAGTGCCAGGCTTCTTTGTTGCCAAACCGGTCAGAGTGCGGGTTGGCAGCCAGCACATCGTTTGAAACGTCACCGGTCAGACTCCAAACGCGGCCGTCGGCCGCGCTTGTGAACGAAAGCTCGAGATCGGTCAGATCGCAGCCATGATTGCCATCGCGCGGGCCGATCAAGAGCGAAACCAGATCGCCGGGCTGCATCGATACGGACTCGATGGGGCCGATCGCCACTGGCGCGGGGCCATGCGCGATGCCGGCGCTCAGCCGCTGCCGGATGTTGCCGCGGCGAAGCTCGAGGGACCATGTTACGCCGTTGCCGCACTCCGGATGTGCATGCGTGACTCGACCCTCAATGCGCACCGATCCTGCCAGCGGACTTTGCCAACCGACGGCCGTTTGCAAGGTAGGCGAGGGATGCACGACCACGCCGTGCGGTTTCATATTGCCGGGAATACGCACGTGCTTGTCGGATGAGTTGGCCATCAGGCTGGGCGTTTCGGGCGTGCCCCAGCCTTGGACGAAATCGTAACCGGACGCCTTGGCAATGCGCTGGGTCATGTGGTCGAGCTTGAACCTGGCTGCCGTGCTGATGCCCAAGTAGTCCAGCCACGCGCCGAGCGTATCGGCGTCGACCTCGTGCCGCCGCGCAAGATCGGCCACGTCCAATTTGCCCGCCACGCGGCTTGCTTCGTCGACAGCCATCAGCGATCCGGCGGTTGCGGCGAAGGTGCGCTCACGGCGAGCCGTCATTTCGCGGGTGAAGTCGCGGACGTCGCGCAGCAGCAAATCGGGCCGACCGGGCGCAACGAGCCGCGGCTTCTGCCACTCGACAAAATCGTTCGCCGAGCCATCGCCTGCTTCGCCGGCAGCCAGGTAGAGCGTGACCTGGTTGCCGCTGGCCGGTGTGGGAATCTTCAACCGAATTTCCTGGCGGGATGTCACCGGGTTGACCGGCACCATCCACGGCTTCATGTGTCCCACGCTCTGAAACCTGGCCAGCACCGCCTGCCATTGGGCAACGTCCGCCGCCAGTGCCGCGGCTGCGTCCGGCATAGCATGTCGCCAGCGGACGCGCACGACGTCAAGCAACTGCGACGGCTCCGAGCCGTTCAGCATGTTCGACAATCCAGCAAGATACTTGGCGTTCAGTCCGTGCTGGCGGGCCACGTCGTCGATGGTCTTGCCCCCTGCCGTAAGCGCGTCGCGCTCGGCGAGTATTGCTGTCAGGTATTTTTCCAGCGGAAGTCGACCGCCGTCGTTGGTTTGCCACTCGAGCCCCTGAAGTTTGACCTGAGTGCTCGAGCGAGCTTCGGCGTGCTGCAGATAAATCTGCCGAATGTTCACCAGGATTTCGTCGGTCCAGTCACGGCGCGTCGCCGAGGGGGAAAAGCGAAAGCCATCTGGCAACAGCACGGCGTGGCGCGCGATCTGTTTGCCCGCGTCCAGGTACTTGGTCAACAGCGACGGCGACATCACCATTGCATTTCCGGCGTTGGTAAAGCCTTCGCCGGCGGCACTGTCGCCGGGAAATTCGCGCGCCGGACTCAAGTCCAAGCCCGTCAGGTCTCGCACGGTGTACGTGTACTCGGCATTGCTGAGTCGCCGCAGCACGACCGGGCCTGGGTCGCCGGCGCTGGCGTAGGCTTCGGCGTCGAGATAGCGCTGGATCCAAGCTCGCAGTTGTTTCTTCTCGTCGACGGGTAACGGCTCGGCGTCCTTCGGCGGCATCTCGCCGTTGTCGAGCATTTCGGCCACTTTGAGCCACGTCTTGGTCGCGTGACGCACGTCGTCGAGCTTCGCGAAGCGTTCGAGGTCCAATTCCCCTATCTTCTCCGCGGTCGAGTGGCACTCGAGGCAGAAGCGAACCAGCAGCGGCCGAACGTGAGCGGCATACTCGCCGGCCAGCGCGTCGAACGGGGCCGGCTCCGCGGCGGAACAACGCACACAGATCAGCAGCGCTATTCCGAGCGACCCAATGAGTGCTGGTCGATGACGTCGCATATCGGCTTTGGCTCCATCGGATGGCGATGGCTTTCAATATGACTTCGCAGCTCGTTGCACGCAAGTTGGAAGTGGTGTCAGCCAGCTCAAGCTGAAAAATGGATGCGTGGGGGCCGTTAAATGCTATCGCCGATGCGTTTCACGCGGCTGTTCTTCGCGATCGCGTTTTTTCGACGCTGGGTACCTCGCTCACGTGAATGCCCGGCACGCTGGTCGCGATGGGTTTCAATTCGCCGCGGATTTCCGCCGGCGCGTCCGGCTTCATGTCCCAGGTATCCAGTTGCGACGGGCCGCCATTCAAGAATACGAGGATGCATCTTTTTGCGCGACCGAAGGATCGATCGGCACTCGCGGCGCGGAGGGTGCCGGCGCGCAGTAACGTTGCCAGCGACAAGCCCATGGCGCCGAGAGCACCCAACCGCAAAAACTCGCGCCGCGGCGGCAGCTTGCAAATTCGTCTTGTCGGAGTTGTGGGTGATAACATTGCGGCGCCTTTCGGTCAGGGCGGGCATTTGATCGTCACGACAACGCGGCCGTGGGTTTCACCCCGACGCACGCAATCCAATGCGTCGTTGAAGTCTGCCAAGGCGAAGGTCCTGGCGATGTGAGGGCGAATGACACCGGTGGACAACATGGCAAGCGCGTCGATCGCATCCTGCCTGCCGCCGTTGCGCGAGCCAATGATCTGCAGCTCGCGCTGGGCAATCTGAATCGTGTCGATGGCCGGGTGATCAGCCTCTTCGCCAATCACAATGATTCGGCCGCCTCGCGCCGCAAAGGCCGCCGCCGCTTGCATCGTGTGGGGCGCACCGACCAACTCGAAAACACAATTCGCCCCGTCACTTTCGCCTCCGGCGAACTCGCGAATGCGCTGCACCGTCTCGGGCGTGTCAAGCGACAGGGCCAGCGCGGCACCGGCGCGACTGGCCAATTCGAGATTGCGGGCAGAACGACTGACGGCGACCGTCCGAACACCGGCGCTGGTGAGCAACTGCACCAGGATCAAGCCGATGCCGCCGACGCCGAGGACAACTGCTGTGTCGTTCAATTGAACGCCCGACTTGCGATAAGCGTGGACGGCCGTAATCGTCGCGCAACTGGTCAATCCACCCGTGTCAAACGGCACATTGTCCGGCAAGGTCAGAATGTTGCGGGCTGGGGCCTTGAAGTACTCGGCAAAACCGCCCGGCAAGGTGACGCCGATAATGCCCTGCAAATGAGTTGCCTGGGCGTGCTGACCGGCGCGCGTGTAGCGACAATCGCCGCTATTGACAAACAAGTGCGGCACGACACGTTGGCCGACGGAAAGCTCTTTGACTTCGCGTCCCACTTCCACGATCACGCCAGAGGGCTCATGGCCGGGAATATGCGGCAGTTGGGGAACGTACGCCAGGCCGTCCTGAATGTGTATGTCCGTGCGACAGATGCCACAGGTACGAGTTTCGATCAACACTTCGTCGGACTCGATCCGCGGCACCGGAACGTCCGTGATCTCAAATCGTTCGCCGATTTTTCGAAGCACTGCGGCTTTCATCGCTGGCTCACACGGCAACTACGCAGGGATGCACTTCAACTCCAACTCCAGCTCCACAATCCGTGAGGCGCATCTGCGAGCGCCGTCCTCGGGCAGAGGATAGCCGTACATATCACAGGTGAGCGTTCCACTAAAGAC
>CAZUPX010000457.1:0-5147 GCA_964622155.1 uncultured Planctomycetaceae bacterium
AACGGGCTGCTAGGACATCGCTCACTTCAAACCGCCGGCCAACTGGCATTGCTGGTCGGCTTGCTCACCAGTGGCCGACTGTGGGCCACGGAGATCGTCTTTACGATCGATCCCACTCAGAGTGCCCACGACCTCACGGCAACTGACACCAGTGCCGTCAATCCTCACGGCGCTTACCAGGAGTCGTCGGCCGGTAGCATGTCTACAAGCCTCAGCGGCAACTTCGTCGTCGATTTCGACCCCACCAGCAGCACACCCACGACGCTGACCTTCAAAGGGGGCCAAGGTTATTTCAAGTTCAATTCGTCGCTCAGCGCGCATACGGCCGACAACCAACTGTTCATTTCGTTCACGCCGGTCACCTGGGACTTCAACGGCACAGTCACGAAGACCGGCGGCGTGTTTCCGGCCACTCAAAACACGTTTCAACTGCTGTCTGGATCGCTGACGCGAGATATTCATACTGCGCAATACCCGAATTCCAGCATTACCACGACGTTTGGTGGTGGCCCAGCGGCGACACCCAACGGCGGAAGCTGGACCATCACGGAGTCGCCAGCCGGTGAGTGGACCTTAAGTCTTGTCGATGGCTTGTACGTGTCGAGCTATGGCGCATACGGCACATCGGGAACGATGAACCACAACGTTCATGCCGTTGCCACGGCGCATTACGGGCCGGCCAATTCGGCCGCCGTTCCGGCCGCGGCCGCCAGTGCCCAAGCGCTCGGTGGGTCGTCGTCGCCGGGTGGGGTGTCGATCAACTTTGGCACTCCGACCGATGGTGGAATCTTTTCGGTTCAGCAAGTCCCCAATCAAACAAGTCTCGACCAGTCTGCAATCGCCGCGGCGGAAGCCAACCCCGTGTTCGCGGCGTCGACGGCAAACCTGTCGGTCGCGCCTCAAATCTGGACCGTCGCCTACAACGGTTCGGTTGGCTCGGGCGCGACATTGGTGTTCGCCTATGATCCGTCCCTGCTTCCAGCGGGCACCGACGAGACGACGCTTGGCATCTGGCACTTCGACAAACTGGCCAGTGCCTGGCAGTTCGGCGGCACGGTGGACACGGTGAACAACACGATCAGCTACACGACGACTAACTTCTCGCCATTCCAATTGGGCGTCGCCGTTCCCGAACCCAGTTCAGTGGTCCTGGCTGGTCTGGCAGCAGCAGGCCTCGCGGCATATGGCTGGCGGCGGAAGAAGCATCCGCGGGCATAACCGTAGTAACCCTGGCCGTCCGCCGCGTCGCGTTCGTCGTTTGTCGGTCGGCCGTGTATACTGCACGTCGATTCCTCACGCTCGGGAGGGTTCGACGATGAGCCAGACGGTGTTTGCCACTTGCCCGCTGTGCGAGGCGATGTGTGGACTTCGGTTCGAAGTCGATGGCCAGCGGATCACTTCGGTCAGCGGCGACGACCAGGACGTATTCTCGCAAGGCTACATCTGCCCCAAAGGTGCCGCGATTGCGGCAATCCATGAAGACCCGGATCGACTGCGCACGCCGATGCGGCGCACGCCGTCGGGCGACTTCGAGCCGATCTCATGGAAGGAGGCTTACGACATCGTGGGCACGCGGCTGCGCGCAGTCCGCGCCGAGCACGGGCCCGAAGCCATCGCGCTGTACATGGGCAACCCTATCGCCCACAACCACGGGGTGCTGGCCCTGCGTCAGGGCCTGTTCAATGCGTTGGGCACTCGCAATTGCATGAGCGCCGGTTCGCAAGACACCAGCCCTCGCTTCGCGGCATCGTATTACCTGTATGGCAGCTCGCTGGCGGTCCCGATACCTGATATCGAACGCACGGACTATTTCTTGTGCCTGGGCGCCAACCCGCGAGTGTCCAACGGCAGCATGATGACGGCGCCGGATGTTCGGCGCCGGCTGCGTGCGATTCGTGAACGTGGCGGACGGATCGTGGTGGTAGACCCGCGCCGCACCGAGACGGCGCGCGAGGCCGACGAGCACATCGCCATCCTGCCGGGCGGTGACGCCGCTTTCTTGCTGGCGATGGCCCACGTGCTAATCGCCGACGGCAGGGTGGATCGTGCTGCAATCGAGCGGCTGGCCGTCGGTTGGGACGAGATTGAACGTCGCTTGCAACACTTCTCCCCTGAACGCGTCTCACAGTCCGTGGGGATCGACGCGGCCACAATCCGACGCATCGCTCGCGAGTTTGCCGACGCGCCAACGTCGGCGGTCTATTCGCGCTTGGGCGTGTGCAACAGTGCTCACGGCACCTTGGCTTCCCTGGCGACCGATCTGGTGAATCTTGCGGCCGGACGCCTGGGACAGGTGGGCGGCTCGATGTTTCCCACCCCGGCCTTCGATACCACGCCGATCGTGAAGTTGACAGGCGCGGATGGACACGGTCGCTGGCACAGCCGCGTGCGCCGACTGCCCGAGACGTTCGGCGATCTGCCGGCGTCGATCCTGGCCGAGGAGATCGAGACGCCAGGCCAGGGGCAGGTGCGAGCCATGGTCGTGTTCGCGGGCAACCCCGTGCTGTCGACCCCCAACGGTCGACGACTTGACGCGGCGCTTGAGCGACTCGATTTCATGGTCGCAATCGACTTGTACATCAACGAGACAACCCGTCACGCCGACGTTATCCTGCCGCCCGCCTGGTCGCTGTGCGAGGATCACGTCGACTTGATCGCCATGTCAAACGCGGTTCGCAACATCGCACGGTGGGCGCCGCGCGTGCTCGACAAGCCTCAAGACACGCCGTCCGATTGGCAGATCGTGCTGGAACTGATCTATCGGCTGGGGGGAGGGCCGACCGGATTCAAATGGGTCGACTGGATATACCGGCTCGGCAGGCATGCCGGCTTTCGTTGGAAACCTGACTCGACCATCGACTTGCTGTTGCGATTGGGACCTTATGGCGATCGGTACCTGCCATTCTCACGCGGGCTCAATTTGAAGAAGCTCAAACAGGCGACGCATGGAGTCGACCTGGGACCGCTTCAGCCGGGCGTGGCCCATCGCGTGCTGCACAAGGGCCGCCGCATGCGGCTCGACTCTGGGGTGCTGCTGACGGCCATTGACGCTCTGGCCCGCTCGCTGAGTGACGCGCCTCCGGCCAACGGTTCGCTACTGTTGATCGGGAGGCGCGAATTGCGGAGCAACAACTCGTGGATGCACAACGTGCCTCAGTTGGTGTCAGGGCACGAGCGGTGCGTGTTACTCGTCCATCCCGATGACGCCACACGCGTAGGAATTGCCGACGGCCAGTCGGCCTTGCTTGAGAACCACGTTTGCCAAGCCGAGGTCACAGTTCACACGAGCGACGAGATGCGCCCGGGTGTCGTCAGCCTGCCTCACGGCTGGGGACACGCGGCAAGTGCCCGCTGGCAGCGGACGGCCGGCGCCCGCCCCGGCGTGTCGGTCAACGATTGGACCGACGATCAACAGGTCGAGTCCGTGGTCGGCCAATCGATTCTCAACGGAGTTCGTGTACGGCTAAAGCCGGTGACTCGTACCAATGGCGTCGAGCGAACGGCGCATTCCGCAGCAACCCAAGTCGGGTAGCAGTTTCAAATCAACGAGCCCAAGGAAGTCAAATCGCTGGGTTCGGTCGAAACAGCGGCGGTGCGGCAGAGGAGACTGGCGTGTCGACTACTCGCCTTCGGTTTCTTCCTCGTCGTCGTCTTCCTCGTCCCAATCATCGTCTTCATCGTCGTCCCAATCTTCATCCTCTTCAAGGTCTTCGTCTTCCTCCTCATCTTCCTCTTCGTCGTCGTCGTCGACTTCCTCCCACTCGTCTTCTTCTAGATCGTCTTCTTCATCATCGTCGTCGCCTTCCTCCTCCTCTTCTTCTTTCTCCTCTTCCTCGTCGAACGAGCGAGGCTCCGAGAGTACGTCGCATGGACGCTCCTCAATGAGAGTAGTGCCGGCAGGTTCGAGTAGCTCGTTGAGTGCTTCGTCAGCGAGAGCGGTGATGGTCACTTTCAATTTCCTCCTCACTGGGAATGTAAGTTCGAATTTTCGTTGAGGTCCTGTGGCGGAGTAGGACCGTCGTGGTTTTCGTGTTGTTGAAGTGCGGGCTGGGGTGTGGCGCTCCGCAGTGACTCCGCACGCGGTAAATCATCAAGATGCCGCAATCCGAAGACCTGTAGAAACCGTCGGGTGGTGGCGTATCGGTATGGGCGTCCTAGTTCGCCGGTGCGACCGGCGGTGCGCACCAGGTCGCGGTCCATTAGTTGTCTCAAAATGTCGCCGCAATCGACTCCGCGAACGGCTTCAATTTCGGCCCGCACAACGGGTTGACGATACGCGACAACCGCC
Organism: uncultured Planctomycetaceae bacterium; assembly: GCA_964622155.1. Lineage (GTDB taxonomy): Bacteria > Planctomycetota > Planctomycetia > Pirellulales > PALSA-1355 > CAZUPX01. The sequence goes on from CAZUPX010000457.1 coordinate 4,289, forward strand.
AAAGTTTCCAGCGCCGGGGCCGACAGCCGGACTTGCGGCGGCTGGTAGAGCCGGCGCAGCCAAGAGCCGAACTTTGAGCGCGACATCAATTGAAACCCGCCGGCCACTTCCTCGGCACGAAACGCACTTTGGCTTTCGTCGTACCAGCGGTTCAACCGGCGAATCAATGTACGTGCTTCGGTTCCGTCCGCCAAGTGAGCAAGGGCCGCCAATTTTCGGGTTCCCAGCGGCTGACGGGCGAGAAACAATACGGCCTCCAAGCGAGCCATCGTTTCGTCGCGAGCCCTGGCATCAGCCCCCACGCTGGCGACAGGGCCGGCTGGCGCCCTGCGGCGCTGCCACCGCAGTCTCGCCTGGCCTTGCTGTCTGGCTGCACCGGGTATGGGGAGCAGGCTGGGACGTGCCAGGCTCGACCGACGGGCTTCAACCCCACGGCCCAACTGCTCGGCAACCCGGCGGCGAAATCTTCCCAAGGGTGGCAAAATGACTACCGACTTTGGCGAGGGTCTTGGAGCGAGTGTCAGCGTGCTCGTGTGCACACCTAAATCAAATCTGGTACGCACGTAAGGTTAAGCGGCCAGACCCAGACTGACAAGGGCCTTTTGACGGCTCCAAAGGGGTCCTTAGGCAAGGGAGCTGGCACGCTCAATCGCACGCCAACTCTTGCCCCATGAGGTCGGCTATTGCAGCCGGCCCTCGCGCCACATCTCGACCTTTTCCAGCACCTGGGCCATGGCCTTCAGGGCGTCGCGGTCGGTGGCTTCGAAATGCCGCGTGTAATTGGGATTGTTGCCGATCGCCATCTTGCAATGGAATCGGTAGAGCTCCCCCTCGTTGCCCCACGTCTCGAGCAGATAGT